>CAIXIZ010000275.1 GCA_903919625.1 uncultured Verrucomicrobiota bacterium | reverse complement strand
CGGCCGCAGACCGCAAGGAGAAGGTGCTGCTGGTTCGCGTGGAGACGTCGCCGGAAGATCTGCGCGGCATGATCGCGGCGGAAGGCATCCTCACCGCGCGCGGCGGTGTGTCGTCGCACGCCGCGCTCGTGGCCCGTCAGATGGGCAAGGTCTGCATTTGCGGCGCGGCGGCGCTCGAAGTGGACTACGCGAAGCGCACCGTGACGGTCGCGGGGCACACGTTCAACGAAGGCGACTGGATGTCGATCGACGGCACCGCCGGCAAGGTGTACGCCGGTGAGGTCAAGACGGCGCCGTCTGAGATCGTGGCGGGGCTGATCAACGGTGACAAGGAAGCGCAGAAGACCGAGAAGTTCAGGAACTTCCAGCAGCTCATGAAGTGGTGCGCGCAGGCCACCCGCATGAGCGTGCGCACCAACGCGGACGATCCGAAGCAGACGGCCAACGCCGTCGCGTTCGGTGCTGTCGGCATCGGTCTGACCCGCACCGAGCACATGTTCTTCGAAGGAAATCGCATCGACGCGATGCGGGAAATGATCCTGGCGGAGACGCTTGAAGAGCGCAAGATCGCACTCGACAAGTTGCTGCCCTATCAGCGCGAGGACTTCGCAGGCATCTTCCGCGCGCTGAAGGGCTATCCGGCGACGATCCGCTTCCTCGATCCGCCGCTCCATGAGTTTTTGCCCAACTCCAAGGAGCAGCAGCTGGATCTGGCGCGCAAGCTGGGCATCCCGGTCGAGCGGATCATGCACCGCGTGCATGAACTCCACGAATTCAACCCGATGCTCGGCTTCCGGGGCTGCCGCCTCGGCATCAAGCATCCCGAAATCACCGCGATGCAGGCGCGGGCCGTGTTTGAGGCCGCCGCCGACGCCAACAAGGCCGGCTTTAAGGCCAACCCGGAGATCATGATCCCGCTGGTCGGCTTCAAGAAGGAGCTCGATCTGCAGACCGCGCTCGTTCACGAAGTCGCCGCCAAGGTCATGGCGGAGAAGAAAACCAAAATCAGCTACAGCGTGGGCACCATGATCGAAATCCCGCGCGGTGCGCTCACCGCCGATGAAATCGCCCACACGGCCGAGTTCTTCAGCTTTGGCACGAACGACCTGACGCAGACCTGCCTGGGCATGTCCCGCGACGACTCCGGCAGCTTCCTGGGCGCCTACCAGGAGAGTGAGATCATGAAGAAAAATCCGTTTGCCAGCATCGACCAGACCGGGGTGGGGCAGCTCATGCAAATCGCGATCACCAAAGGCCGCCAGACCCGCCCGAACATCAAGCTCGGCATCTGTGGCGAGCATGGCGGCGACCCGGACTCGGTGAAGTTCTGCCACAAACTCGGCCTCAGCTATGTTTCGTGCAGCCCATATCGGGTGCCGGTGGCGCGCCTTGCGGCGGCGCAAGCGGCCGTGGCCGACACCCAGGCCAGGAAAAAGTAACACTCCGGCACTTCAGCCGAGGGGGGCCAAACCCGTGATCATTCCAGTCCCGCGTCCGCAAAGGCGCGGGACTTTTTGCCCTTGGAGGGAACCTCACGGTTCAGCGACGGTCCGGCCAAAACACCGCCGGAGCGACCGCCACCATTTTTGATAGAAGGGAATTTTCCGGTATTCCTGTTCCAACCAGCGGCAGCTCAAGGCCTGGTCAATTTGCAGGCGGGCGGGAAATTGCAGCGGGAAGCCAAGGCTGGTGGCGGCTTTGGCGGCATGCGGTCCGCCGGCCTGCGTGGTGTGGGTGGCCTCAGCATCAAACCCGACATTGCTCACCAGATTGACCCGCGGCGTGGCACATAAGCCGCGATGATATAAAATGGAATACAGCCATTGGTAGTCCCAGGTATTAATGCGGCCACTGGCGACCCGCTGGGCCGTACGAAGCAATTTGGCCCGCGCGGAACGCCGGATCGGCAGCCGGTCACGCAACAACGCCGCACTGAGATGCGGCATGGTGAGGTCGTAATGCTGCCAGGCCCGGCGCCAGGTGGCCCAACCCCAAATGAGCGGGGTGTGGGCAAAATAGTAGGAGGAGGGGTAATCGGCCGGAATCGGCAGGGGCTGATAACCGCTCACATGCATGACCGCGGCATCGGCGGCGTGCCGCTCCAGGACAGTTTCACAGTAGGGGAAAAAATCGGGATGCGGGAGGCAGTCGTCCTCCAGGATGATGGCGCGCTCATAATGCGAGAAGGCGGCGGTGATCCCGCTGGAAACGCGGATTTTGCAACCTAGGTTTGCGTCAGAATAGTCCTGCCGCAGTTCGCAGGGCCAGTCGGCCTGTTCGGCCAGCAGCCGGCGCACCTCGGCACATTTTGCAACATCGGCCGGCACCTGCGGGCGCGGGCCGTCGGCGACGATGGTCAGGTAGCGGGGCCGGAGTTTCCGGATCTCAGCGAAAATCCGTGCGGTATGTCCGGGCCGGTTAAAGACCAGGAATACAATCGGGACGGAGTAATTCGGCATGGGTGAAACGCGCGGCGCAGGCGGGTGAGAAGCGCAGGCTGGAAAACCGGTCTGGCCGGCGCAACGAAATTTGGTGTGCGACCCACGGCTGCTTTCACACTTGCCGCCCGGCAAGCCCGCCCGCGATAGTTGCGGCACCTTGCCCATGACCGGTTACATGCTCCCTGGCGCAGTGCCCAGGCACCGGGCCGTCTCCCCGCCGTGAACCTTGCTTCCCCTCATCCGTCCCCCGGCGACCGGTTGCATGATGCGGCGGATGCCGGACACGCCAGGGCGGCACCGGGGTCGGTCCCGCCCAGAGTGCTGTTTCTCGGCAAAGGCCGGCTGGGCAACCAATTGTTCCAATGGACCGTTTTGCAAAAGTATTTTCCCCGCAGCACCGTCTGGTCGCCGTCACTCGCCGCGCTGACGGCCGTAATTGAAACCGGTGACCGGCTGCGGACCACGCTTGCTCCGGCCTGGCTTGACCGAATTTCGCGCCGCAAACTGGGCCGGACGGTCATGCGCTTGCTGTTCAGGCATTTTCGGTTGGGCGGCTACGCCCATGAGCCCATCGCCTGGCTCCCCAACGGATGCGAGGCGCCTTCAGGTGAGCTCAGCATACGCGGGGGTGACCGCCGGCTTGTTTTTGTCGATGGAGGCTATTACCAAAATTTCCGGACCACCTTGCGGCCCGCCGATTTCCAAACCCTTCGGCTGCGGCCACAGCTGAAGGCGCGGGCAGAGGCGGCGATCGGGGCGGCCACGCAGGGCGGGATCCGTCCGTCCGCCGTGTTGCATGTTCGCCGCACGGACTATCTCCACTTTCGTCCCTATGGTCTGCCCGATGTGACCCTGCCCGCCGCCTATTATGTGCGGGCCGCATCACGCTTGCGGACGCGTTTGGGTGCGCAGGCGGTGCTGCTCATCGTGACCGATGATGCCGGGTGGTGTCAGACCGAGCTCGCGGCGCTGCAGCCCTTTCACATCATGTCCGGAAACGAGGAGGTTGATTTTGCCGCGCTGACCCTGTTTCCATCCATCGTGGTATCCAACAGTTCGTTTTCGCTCGCCGCAGCCTGCCTTTCGCGGGACGCCCGGGAGGTGATTGCACCGGAGTACTGGTTTGGGGCGCGAATCGGGCAATGGTTTCCGCCACAGCTGCGTTCCGCCGATCCCCGCTTTGTCTACCTTTAACCTTTGTTCAAACCTTGCTGATTGATCTCCAGACCATTTGCGACCGGTATGGCATCCGGGACACAGGCGTGCTGCACATCGGCGCGCACCTGGCCGAGGAGCGCGGGGCTTACCGGCGCTGCGGATTTCGCCGCGTGCTGTGGATCGAGGCCAATCCCGAGCTGGCCCGCAACCTGGAACAGGCGGTGGCGGCCACCCCGGCCGGGTTTGACCGCGAAGCCGTTATCACCGCTGCGGTCTTCGACACAGAGGGCCAGGAACTGACCTTCAACATCACCAACAACGCCCAGGCGTCATCGCTGCTCGAGCTCGGCACGCATCGGACCAGCTATCCGGACATCCGCGTGGAAAAAACGATCCGCGTGCACACCCGGCGGGTCGATGCGCTGCGGGCCGCGCAACCCGGGTTGTTCGAGGGGCTGGCCTTTGTGAATCTCGATATCCAGGGCGTCGAATTGCAGGCCTTGCGCGGATTTGGCGACCTGCTGCCGCAGGTACGTTGGATTTACACCGAAGTGAACCGCGACCATGTCTACAAGGGCAATGCGCTGATCTGGGAACTGGACCGTTTTCTTCTGGATGCCGGATTTGTCCGCCGGGAGACCCGTATGAAGAGCGCCAACTGGGGTGATGCACTCTACGTGCGGGCACCGCTCAGCGCCGCGGCCCGCCGGCGCCGCATTGCCAGCGGCCGCGTGGCCGAATTCATTTGGCGGATGCTGGCGCCGGCCTTGCGCATGTTGAAGCAGGCCGGCCGGCGGCTGCGGGGGTCACGCACCGGGCGATAACGTTAGCCGGGGGACCGGCCGCTTTCACTCTTGCCGCCCGGCGCGCCCGCCCGCGATAGTGACGCTATCCACCATGCTCGATCCCAAGCTTATCCGCGAATCTCCTGAGATCGTCCGCGCTGCCATCGCCAAGAAGCACCTGGACGTGGACCTCGACGCCGTCCTTGCGCTCGATACCCTGTGGCGGACGCAGTTGCAAGAGGCCGAGTCGCTGCGCGCGCAGCAGAAGGCCGCCAACTCTGCGATGGCCGCCCTGCCCAAGGGCACGCCCGAATTTCTGGCCAAGGTCACCGAAATGAAGGCGGTCTCTGCTCAGGCGAAGGAAAAGGAAAATGTGCTCAAGGAAACGGAGGAGCGGTGGAAGCAGGCCATGCTCACGTTGCCCAATCTGCCGCACGCGAGTGTCCCAGTCGGTCGCACGGCCGAGGAGAATATGGTTTTCTCAACTCACGGGGATCTGGCGGCACTTTCCTCCCATGCTGTGCCGCATTGGGAAATCGGCGGGTTTGACCGATTGTTTGACTTTGGACGCGGGGCCAAGGTCACGGGCGCCGGTTTTCCCTTTTATGTGGGTGACGGCGCGCGTCTGGTGCGTGCGCTGCTCCAGTTTTTTTTGGATGAGGATGTCAAAGCCGGCTACACCGAGGTCGCGCCGCCGATTTTCGTCAATGCCGCCAGCGCCACCGCCACCGGTCAGCTCCCGGACAAGGAAGGACAGATGTATGAGACGACGCCCGACCGGCTCTATGCCGTGCCGACCGCCGAAGTGCCGCTGACGAATTTTTTCCGGGACGAAATCCTGCCCGAAGAGACCCTGCCGGTGCGGCGCTGTGCGTACACGCCCTGTTTCCGGCGCGAGGCGGGCAGCTATGGCAAGGATGTGCGCGGACTTAACCGGCTGCATCAGTTCGACAAGGTCGAACTACTCAAATGGGTCCATCCCACTACCAGCTATGCCGAGCTGGATCTGTTGCGCGACGATGCCGAGCGGCTGTTGCGCAAGCTGGAGCTGCCCTATCGCGTCCTGCTGATGTGCGGTGGTGACCTGGGTTTTGCCCAGACAAAAAAATACGACCTGGAAGTCTGGTCGGCCGGCCAGAAACGCTGGCTGGAAGTGTCGAGCTGCTCGAACTTTGAGGCGTTCCAGGCCCGGCGGGCGCAAATCCGGTTCCGGGCAAAGGAAACGGGCAAACCCGAGCTGGTGCACACGATCAACGGCAGCGGCCTAGCGGTGCCGCGGGTCCTGTCGG
>CAIXIZ010000274.1 GCA_903919625.1 uncultured Verrucomicrobiota bacterium | reverse complement strand
GAGTTCAAACGCGGCGCCGACCTGGTGTTTTTCCAGTCCAACCATGAGGGCGGGCTCATCGACAAAATCGCCGAGCTGGCCGACGCGAAATGCTATGCCCTGGTCATCAACGGCGGTGCGCTTACCCACACGAGCGTGGCGTTGCGGGATGCCCTGCTCGGTGCCCACCTGCCCACGGTCGAGGTGCATATCTCCAACATCTACCGGCGCGAAGCCTTCCGCCACACGTCACTGACCGCCCCCGCCTGCGTGGCCGTGATCACCGGGCTGGGGCTGGAAGGCTACTTCGCCGCGGTGCGCTTCCTGCTCAAACCGTGAGCGCCACCTTGCCGCCCGCCGGTCCCGGGGGAGCAACGGTCGCCGCGCCGGAACCGGCGGACGACTCCCGCTGGCATGTCTGCCACACCCGCCCAAGGTGTGAAAAGAAATTTTCCGCCCTGCTCACCGCAGAGCATTTTGAGCACTATCTGCCGCTGATCGCCAGCGTCCGCCGCTACGGCGGCCAGACCAAACGTTTCACCAAGCCGCTGTTTCCCGGCTATGTGTTTGCCCGCATCGGACGCGACCGGCGAAGCCGGGTCTATCAGCAGGATCTGCTGGCCCGCGTCATCACCATTGCGGACGAACCGAAATTTCTGCGTCAGCTGGCCGATGTGAAACTCATTGTCGCCTCCGGGCTGGAACTGAGCCTGCACCCGCTGATCCACCGCGGCTCACGCGTGCGGGTCGTCAGCGGGCCGCTGCGTGGCCTGGAAGGCATCGTGGATGATCCCGCCAACCCCAAGGGCATCATCCTCGCCGTGGATGTGCTCCAGCAAGGCCTGCACGTACGGATGCCGCTGGCCGATCTGCAGGTGCTGCCCTAACGACGTAGCCCAGGCGACCGCATGACCAGGCCGCGGAGGAGGTTTAATCGAAATTGAACCTGAAACTCTTCATCCCCATGGTGCATACCCCGATCACGGTGACCCCGGCCTTTTGCACCGGGATCTGAACCGCAACCTCGCCCGTGGGGGGCAGATGCTGGCTCCAGCCGATGCTGGGGATGCGGAGCGCAGTTGAGCAATCCAGGGTGCCAACAGTGCGTAATTTGAGGTCCAAGGGCATGCCGGCCCGCGCATGAATCACCGCCGGACTATACCCATCGTTCACCAGGATCATGATGGATTGCTTTGCCCCCGGCTGGCCCGGCACTCCCTCCACCTGTGTTTCAGCCCCATGGGAAACATAATTTTGAACTGACGTCGCCTGGCGTGTCGGGGTTGGCCGGACCAGGATGATGGCCCCCACGATGACCGACAGGCTCAGGGCGACAAAGGCGATGGATTCGGCTTTCATGCGATGGAAGGATATTTAGAGGGTGAAAAGCGGCGGAAGAATCCCGGAGGCCACCAAGGCATTGATCAGGTTAAAGATCGAAAAGAAAATGACCAGCAATCCGGCGGTTTTCAAGCCCACGCCGGCGCGGGCGGGATTTTGGCAGCTGAAGGAACTGAAACTCACCAGCGCAAGAACCGGCAGGGTGCCGAGGGCAAAAGAACCCATGGCCAACGCCCCGGAGACAAAGCTGCCCGTCGTGATCGCATAGAGCTGCATGGACTGGGTAAAACCGCACGGCAGAAAAAACGTGGCCACGCCAATGAGCAATGGCGTCGCGATGTGGTTGACCGTCTTGAGCGCATGCACCCTGCGCCCAAGGGCGGCCGGCAGGGCTGGCTGCCATTTTTTCATTCCGGGGAAAAGATCCAGCAGATTGATCCCGAGCAGGAACATGCTGGCGGACACCAGCAGTTCCAGCACCAGCATCCCGCGGTCCCCGAATTGAAACACCGCCCCGGCCGCACCAATGACGCCGCCCAACAGAAAAAAGGACCCCAGCCGGCCGAAATGAAAAAGCAGCTGCGGCCGCACGGCATCCCCGCCCTTGGCGAAATTTGCGGAGATGGAAAGGAGCAGCCCGCCCACCATGGCCATGCAGGAGGAAAGCGATGCCGTGACCCCCAGTAAAATTGCCGTCACAAAACTGATGTGCGCTCCGGCAGTAAGCCCATGAAAGCCGCCATATTTCTGCACGACGACAAACAGCCCGATCCCGGCGGCAGCCAGGGGGACAGCCAGGCGAAAATCCGCCCAGCGGGCCGCAGCCTTTGCCTTCTCAACCGAAACCGTAAACCCGTGCTGCTGCAATCTGGCCGTGAAGTCCGCCGCGAGCCGTTCGGGCGATTTGTCCCCAAAATCACCGGCAATTTTCACCGAGTGCGCACTGAGCGATGCCTTGACGTGAGTCACCCCCGGCACTTCGCCCAACTCACCCTCCGTCAAGGCGACGCAGGACGGGCAGTGCATGCCATGAATATGGAACGTGTGGGTGTTCATGGGGCTCAGATTTTCATCGTCTTGAGGCGCAATGAATTTGACACGACCGTGACGCTGGAAAACGCCATCGCCAGTCCGGCGAAAACCGGGGAGAGCGACCAGCCAAACCAAGGGTAAAACACCCCCCCCGCCAGCGGAATGCCGATGAGGTTGAAAATGAAGGCCCAGAACAAATTTTGCCGGATGCCCCGCATCGTCAGGCGCGACAGTTTGATCGCCTTTGCGAGCTTGGAGATGTCCCCGTGCAACAGCGTGACTCCGGCCGATTCGATGGCGATGTCCGTTCCGGTCGCCATGGCGATCCCCACATCGGCCTGGGCCAGTGCGGGGGCATCGTTGACGCCATCGCCGGCCATCGCGACAATGTGGCCGTCGGCCTGCAACGCTTTCACCTGATCCAATTTGTCACCGGGCAGCGAATGTCCAAACACCTTGGTGATGCCGACCACCTCCGCGACATGGCGGGCCGTGTTTTCATTGTCCCCGGTCAGCATGATAACCTCGACGCCCAGCGCCTGCAGCTGGGCGACCGCTTCGCGGGCGTTGGTTTTCACCGGATCGGCCACAAATGCGATGGCCAGCAATCCGCCGCCGGAAATCAAAAATACCGGGGTGCGGCCCTGCGTGGTTTCGGCCGCGATTGAGGCATTCTTACTGCCGACGCCGAGTTCCCCGGCGAGGCGTTCGTTGCCGGCATAATAGACTGTCCCGCCAATGGTTCCCTTGACGCCTTTGCCCTGGATGCTTTCAAACGCTTCCAAAGGCGGTGGCATGATCTGCCCGGCGACCGCGTGCGCCACGATGGCGGAAGCGATGGGATGTTCGGATTTTTGCTCCAGCGCGGCCAGCAGCGCAAGCAGCTCCCGTTCGCCCAGCGCCGAAAAATTGCGCAATGCCACAAACTCCGGCCGGCCCTTGGTAAGGGTGCCGGTCTTGTCCACCACCACGGTGTCCACCTGGTGAAGTTTCTCGAGGGTCTCCGCATCCCGGACCAATATTCCCTCCCGGGCACCTTTGCCGACCCCGACAATGATGGCCGTCGGCGTCGCCAGGCCGAGCGCACAGGGACAGGCAATGACCAATATGCTGACGAAGGCGGAAAGCCCCAGCGAGAGGGCATGGGCGAACCCCAGGTAACTGCTCCCGATCCCAAGCCAAAGCGCGAGGGACAAACCGGCGAGACCCAAAACAGATGGCACAAAGACCGCCGCGATTTTGTCCGCCAACGCCTGCACCGGCGCCTTGCTGCCCTGGGCCTCCTGAACCTGCCGGATGATGTGGGCCAGCAGGGTGGCGGCGCCCACTTTTGCCGCGGTAAATGTAAAGGCACCGGTGGTGTTCACTGTGCCGGCGACCACCTGGTCGCCCGCCCGTTTCTCCACCGGGATGGGTTCGCCGGTCAACATGGCCTCGTCCACAAACGAAGCTCCGGTGACCACCTTGCCGTCCACCGGAATTTTGGCCCCCGGCTTGATCACAATCACATCACCAACCATGACCTGTTCCAGCGGGGTTTCGACTTCCAGCCCGTCGCGCAGCACCCGCGCCGTTTTGGCCTGCAAGCCGAGCAGTTTTTCAATGGCGTCACCGGTCCGGAGCCTGGCCCTGGCCTCCAGGTATTTCCCCAGCGTGATAAAGGCGATGACCACGATCGTGGCATCGTAATAGGTCTGATGCACGTTTAGCAGGCCGGTCAGCGGCTTCTCAAACGCATTGAGCACAAAGCTGTAGACAAAGGCGGCTCCGGTCCCCAGGCCGATGAGCGTGTCCATGTTCGCCTGCCCGTGGCGTAAAAAGAACCAGACTCCTTGCAAATAAGGCCTGCCGACCACCACGAGCATGTAGGTCGCCAGCACCGGAAACAGATGGTGCACGAAGTCGGGCCAGATCCCGGACATTTCCGGCAGCCAGCCAAATTGGGCGAAACTGTCCCACCCCATCATGATGATGCTGAAAACCGCGAGAGGGATGGAGGCCATGACCTTGCGCCTCATCTCCGCCAGCTCGTGCAGTTTTTCCTGCCGGGCCCGGTTGGGATCCGTTGCCTCTCCGGATTTGTTCTCCAGCACCAGCTTAAAGCCCATCGGCTCAATGGCCTGCGACAATTCCTCGGGCCGCACAGTCTGCCCATCGAATGCCACCGTCGCCGTTTCCGCGGCATAATTGACCACCGCCGACGTCACGCCCGCGCGCTTGCGGAATGTGCGCTCAATCATCGCCGCACAGGAGGCGCAGTGCATCCCTTGCACCTGGAAGGTTTGGGCGGCGTTCATCTTAGGGCGACAAATTGTAGATTTTCATCAGCTCGTGAATGGCGCCGGGTTTGTCCTCGAGCATATTGTGCATCACGCAGGTGTCGAGATGGCCCGCCAGCAGCTCCCGTTTCACGGACTTGAGCAGTCCGATCACACTGTCGGTCTGCTGGATGATTTCCGGACAATAGGTGTCCTGTTCGATCATGGTGATGACCGTTGCCAGGGTGCCGCGGGCCTGCTTGGCCAGTTTCAGGGCTTTGACCTTTTTTACTGCGAGAGGTTTTTTCATGGGCATGTGAGCCATGCCTATAACCTAGGTGGGAGGTTGTGCGGGTGCAAGCATTAAACCTCCCCCCAGGCAGGAGGCGGTCGCGTCCTTCAGTCCAATGCCCGGCTTATTCCAACCCCAAAATCTTGCGCCCTTCGGGCGAAATCATCTGCGGCGTCCACACCGGATCCCAGACGATATGAACCTTGGCCGTTTCCACGCCGGGTAGGGCGGCAATTTTTTGGCGCGCATCCTCGGCGATCACCGGCCCCATCCCACAGCCCGGTGCCGTCAGGGTCATTTTCACATCCACCGCCCGGCCGCCCGCCGGCGTGGCGTCGACGGCCAGGTCATAAACCAGGCCGAGATCCACGATATTGACCGGAATCTCGGGATCGAAACAGGTTTTCAAAGCTTCCCAGGCAAGTTGCTCGCTGAACTCGCCCGTCACCGCAGCAGACGAGACTGCCAATCGGCCCAGGTCGAAACCCGCAATGGCGGCGGCATCAGCGCCGGCGATGCGAAAAAGACCCCGATCTGTCCGCACAGTCACATTGCCGCCCAGGGTCTGCATGACGTGCAGCCGGGTGCCGGCCGGCAAGGTCACGTGGTCGCCCGCCGGGATGATCGTGGCCGGGATGTCCTGGACCAGGGTGGATGCTTGGGTTGTCATGAACGCGGGAAGCAATCAGCGTGCAATGATGTTATAGGGCAGCCGTGCATAGATGCCGAGGCGATCATTGAATTGCTCCAGTATCCGGCCTTGGTTTTTCAGCTCGTCGGTGAGGCGCGTGACGACGCCGGGGGCTTTGCCGGAAGGATGGCCGGAATCGTCAAGCATTTCCACCAGCACATCGGCCAGTTCGCGCGTCCGGGGAAACTCCTCCACCGGCGAGTCAGCGGGCAGACCGGCCTGTTTGGTGGCGTAGGCCAGGGCGGCGTCGAGTCCGCCAATCTCGTCCACCAGCCCAAGCTTGAGCGCGGCGGAGCCGGACCAGACGCGCCCCTCGGCCATCTCCCGCACCTTGTCAGGTTCGAGTTTGCGGCCTTCGGCGACCTTGTTGATGAATTCGCCGTAAATCCAGTCCACCGTCTTTTGAAAAAGCGCCAGCTCCTCGGGCGTTTTGGGCCGGGAAATGGTTTCGAGATCCGCGTGTGCTCCGGTTTTCACACTGTCCCAGGTCAGACCTAGGTTGTTGGCGAGCTTCTTCACGTCGAAGAAGACCGAGAACACGCCGATGGAACCCGTGATGCTCGCCGGCTCGGCGTAGATCCGTTTCCCGTAAGCTGAAATCCAATAACCGCCCGAAGCCGCGTAGCTGCCCATGGAGACGATCACCGGTTTGACCTCCCGGGCCAGCCGTAACTCCCGTTGGATGTGCTCGGAGCCGGTGACGGAGCCGCCCGGACTGTTCACCCGTAGCAATATGGCTTTGACGTTACTGTCCTGCCGGAGCCGGCGCAGCTCGCGGGCAAATCGCTCGCCGCCCACCTCGCCATCGCCACCCTCACCGTCCACGATCGTACCCTCGGCGTAGACGATGGCCACGCGCGGCAGTTTCGTGAGTTTTTCCTCGGTCGGGGCATCCGGCAATTCGGCCAGATAATCCGCCAGGCTGACCTGTCGGAAGGTTTTTTGCGTTTTGTCCGGTCCGGTGATTTTTTTCAGTTCCGCGACCACCTCGTCACGATAGGCTTGCCGGGACACGAGCTTGGCGGCCACGGCCGTCTCAGCCCGGATGAAACCTTCCTTGTCCGCGAGCGCCTGGATGTCCGCAGCCGCCAGGCCCCGGTCGGCTGCAATGTCGCCCAACAGCTCGCCCCACAGATCTCCCAGCAGCACCTGCAACTGCTCGCGGCTCTCCGGACTAAGGTCGGTCCGGGTGAACGGCTCAACGGCCGACTTGTAGCGGCCAACCCGCGAAACCTGTACCCCGATGCCAAATTTCTCCAACGCCCCGGCGTAGAAAGTCGGCTCGCTCGCCAAGCCCGGCATGAACACCATGCCATATGGGTCGAGCACCAGATCATCGGCACCCGCCGCGAGATAAAAATCACGGGTGGTCGCGTCGTTGAGGTAGGCGACGATGGGCTTCTTCGCGGACTTAAACTCATGCAAGGCGGCCCGCACCTCCTTGAGCGCCGCAAACCCGGTGCCATAGCCGTCGGGCGCCAGGCTGCCGGTCAGGAGTACCCCTTTGACACGCTCATCTTTGGCGGCGGCCCGCAGGGCCCGGGTAACTGAACGCAGTTGCAGCACCGAGGGACCGCGGTCGCCGGCGAGCCGGCTGAGCAATGCGCTTTCGGTGACGGCCGGCGGCGCATCGGTGATGTTCGCGTTGAGGTTGAAGACGAGGTAGGAGCCGGATTCGATCTCGGCCCCTTTGCCGCTGCGCGCCGACGCCGCAAAACCGCCGATCAGGGCAAACAGCACCACCACCAGGCCAACCAGAAAGAGCGACAGGCCGACCAAGGTCCCCAGCAGGGAGATAAAAAAAGTTTTCATGTGTGCCGGAACATAGCCCCCAGGCGCGTAACCGCGAGAGGATTCATGCACCCTTTGGCCACCCGGGCAAAAGGCGGGAAGAAATATCCGGGGCGGGCCGCTGCCCTTGCCACCCGGAAAAAACGGGCGCCAAAAGCCCGCCCCAATTTTCAGCCTGCCACCGGGACGGCGGCCGCCGGCGCGGCCTTCGCCGCCCGCACGGCCTTCGCCGCCGGCGTGCGGTTTTCCCGCGCCTTCACCGCCACTGCCGCCTTGCCCGTGCGGTCACGCAGGTAGTAAAGCCGGGCTTTCATGTTCTCCGACTCCTGCTCCACCTCGATCCGGTCGATGTTGGGCGAGTTCACGGGAAACACCCGCTCGACCCCCTCGCCGTAGCTAATGCGGCGGACGGTGAACGTCTCATGGATACCATGGCCCTTGCGGGCGATGACGATGCCGGAATAAATCTGCACGCGTTCCTTGTCGCCCTCGCGGACTTTGGTGTGCACGCGCACACCGTCGCCCACTTTGAAGGGCGTGACGTCGGATTTCACCTGCGAGGCAGTGATGGCTTGGATGATCGGGTTCATGGCGGAAATTTATTGGAGCAGGTCAGGCCGGACCAGGCGGGTTTTCTCCTCGGATCGCGCGCGCCGCCAAGTTTCGATGTCACCGTGGTGCCCCGAAAGGAGCACTTCCGGCACGGACATACCCCGGAACTCGGCGGGACGCGTGTAATGAGGAAAGTCGAGCAGCTTGCCGGTGAAACTTTCGTGCGTCAACGACTTTTCCTCACCCAGCACCCCCGGGATAAAACGGGCCAGGGCATCAATGACCACGGCGGCGGCCAGCGTGCCGTTGGTCAGCACATAGTCACCAATGGAAATCTCCTGGTCGATCACCCGGTCGCGAATGCGCTGGTCAATGCCCTCATAGTGGCCGCTGAGCAGGATGAGATGGCTCTGCAGTGCCAGCTCGCGCGCCAAAGGTTCGGAAAATGGGGTGCCATCCGGGGTCAGATAGATGCGGCGGCAGCCAGGGGTGTACAGCTGCTCCATGGCGGCAAACACCGGCTCAGGTTTCAGCACCATGCCCGCGCCTCCGCCAAACGGACGGTCATCGGCCGTGCGGTGCCGGTCGGTGGTCCAGTCGCGCAAATCCCGGACCTGCACGCCCAACAAACCCCGTTCGATGCCCTTCCCCAGAATGCTCTCGGCCAGAAAGCCGTCGAGCATTCGCGGAAACAGGGTCAGAATATCAATGTGCAGCGCCATGAACAGGGGGATGACACGGGGATCGCGAGGCAGGTGAAAAGAAAAAGCCCCGGAATTTTCCGAGGCTGGAGGCTGAATACCGCCGTCGCGGTCAGGGTGGGCTTGCGCTCAGCTTTCAGGCGCTGGCGACCGGAGCAACCGGGGCGGCCGCAGCGGCGAGGGTGGCCCGGCGAAACTTTTTGATCAGGGCATGCAGCGTCTCAGAGGGCTGGGCTCCCTTGCCGAGCCAATAGTCCACCCGGTCGAGCTTCAGATTGACCTGTTTGGCCTTCGTGCGTGGGTCATAGGTGCCAAGCACTTCGACAGGGTCGCCATCGCGGCGGGAACGGGCTTCGGCCACGACGACGCGGTAATGAGGCTGGTGGGTGGTGCCGATGCGGGTGAGACGGATTTTGAGTGCCATAACGGAATGGTATTACGATGCGTTGCCAGTGAGTAAAGGTGAGACTTGGCCGGGATCTTTAGGGGTTGTCAAGCCCTCCTTCTGGCTGGCGCGTTGACGGTGACCGGAGTGACCAGCAACCAGGCCAGGAGACCCTGCGCCGGCCCGTGGCAAGCCGGTTGGCCTGGTGTTGAGAAAACCCCCAGAATGCGCAAAGCGGCGAGTACCGCTTCAGGCAGGTCACCCGGAAACCACGCCTGCCACCACCCGCCCAAATCGGCTCCCGTTTCTGCCGCCAGCAAAGGCAGGAAACCGTCGC
The DNA here is from genome assembly GCA_903919625.1 of uncultured Verrucomicrobiota bacterium. Lineage (GTDB taxonomy): Bacteria > Verrucomicrobiota > Verrucomicrobiia > Opitutales > Opitutaceae > CAIYUN01. The sequence continues at coordinate 2,562 of CAIXIZ010000274.1, read as the reverse complement.
AAACCAGGGTGTCGAACCGTGATCCGCCCACGGTTCCGCCACAGATTCCGTCCGCGAGCTGATCCCGGATTTCCGGAAATTTGTTCGTCCGCCGCCACTGTGCCACGGTAATCGTCCCCTCCGCCGGCGTCGTGGGCCAGGCCGCGGCCAATTTCCGCAGCCGGGTCGGCCAGTCAGGCTGCGCTCCCGCCCACGCCGCATACTGGCGCAACCGCAAACGCGGATGGTTGAGCGGTCGCACGCCTTGCGTCCGCCAGCCGTCCGGTTGCGCCGCCCAGGCGGATTCGGCGACCCCCGCGCCCTGCCTCCACGCGGCGACAGGAAATCGCGTGGCTGCGGTCAGCATGGGAACCCGGTTAAAGCGATAGCCCAGGATTTCCAATGCCGTGTGGTGGCACGCATTCTCCCAGCCCAGGCGGGCGATGCGTTGACGGGCATGCTGGACTTTTTGTTCCCATCTTTGCCGGGCATGGGCGGCCAGCAGTTCACGCAATTCGGGCAGGGCGAGTTCCGCCAGCTCAGCCGGAACGCGGGCGAGCGGGCGGCGGGACAGCGACTCGACCGCTTCGTCCTCGGCATATTCCTCCAATCCGCGGTGGAGCAATGGCAGCAGCGTCAGCATGGGGATTTCCCGTCCGTCCGTGCCCAGGGTGAAGTGTTCGTCAGCCGGAAAGAGCACGGCGTGCAACACCACATTGGCGTAGGCCGGGTCTTGGGCATGCGCGTGGGCGGCCCAGTCCCCCGCATGCAGGTGCAGCTCGACGTCGCCCGCCAGTTCCCTGCCGTTCAGCTGCAGCCGCGCATCGAGAAAATCCGGCCCGCCCAGGCGGTTCCATTTGCCGGGCGCCAATATCCTGACCTCCCGGCCATCGGCCGTGCGGGCCGTCGTGTCGTCAAATTCCCGCCGCGCCCAGATGCGCTGGAGCAACAGCTCGGAAAAGGTGTAGGGCCCATACAGCCCCTGCATTTCCGCGACCATCGTCGGGGCAATGGCGGTCCTGTGGCGGAGGTGATGCGGTGGCGGTTTCATCGGATCGGTTGGCCAGGCCGGCGTTGGCACGGTGCGGTTCATGAAGCGGGACGCCGCCATTGCTGCGCATTATTGCGGCGAAGTCCAGCCACCTGTGCGGCCACCCGCTGCGCCGCCCCGGCTGCCCATTGGGCCAGATCCTCCGGAGGCACCCAATGCGCCCCGAGGGCGGTGATGGTCTGACGCACGGCCTGGTCGGCGGTGGCAACATGGCAGGCGCCCGCGTCGGGGGCGCGGGCCACCAGTTGCTCGATCACATCGTCTGCGGTGAGGCCGGCCGGGGTTGAGATCAGCGTAAAAGTCTCGTGCTCTCCCGGATGCTCGACGGCCAGTTTTGGGCCGCGCCCGTCGAACACCAAGGTCACACGGGTCTGCTCGGCGTCGTGAATGGCGCTCAGTTGTGATGCGAGCCGTGAGCGGGCCGCCCCGCGGTCACGTTTGAGCAAAGCCCGCAGCTCGGGCCAGGCGTGGAGGAGATTGGCCCCGTCCACGAGGAGATGTTTGTTAAATGCCATATGACTGGAGTGTTCGCGGGCTGAATCTGGCGCAATGGACCAGGGACGCCCGCCAGACTGCTGCCGTCAAGGCGTCAAGGTCGGGCTGCGGATGACCTTCACCCCGTCGGAGTACTCAACCACCATCGGCTCACCGGCCTTGATCCGCATTTTATGCCATCCTTGCCCAATGAGGTAGGTCGGTCCGCGATTTTCGGCTGCAACCTCCAGCACCTGATCCTTGGCCAGGATCCGGAAGGTGAATGCCTGGTGGTTTCCTCCGCCAAATTCCACTCCGATGCTCTGGTCGTTCAGCCGCCGCAAGGTGACGGTCTGCTTTGCGCCGGCTTCTGCCGCGGTTATCTCCCAAAGCAAAGGGTGATATTTCTCCGGAGTTTCAATTTCAAGCATCTGTCCGTCGGCCAGGGTATAGCGGCTTGCGGCGGCATCCCAATGCAAGTCCAGTTTGGTGATGGCTTGGACGATCGCATCGTGCTCCTGCCCCATGCTCGGGGCTGGAGCGCTGGCACTAAACTGATTCTTCTCCCCCCGATAAACCGTATATATCATCTGCATGACCTGATTGAACAACTCACTCTCCATGTAAGCCTGTTCCGGGTGTTCGGCCAAAAATTGCTCAACGGCATCCCACGGCCGCAGGGACGGCACCAATGGTTTGGCGCGGAGGGTGCCATAGGCGCTAAAATAGGCCAGATGCTCCTCGGGCTTGATGCGGGTTCGCGCCAGACCTCGGACCAAACTGAACCCTTGGCTCATGTCGGCGACATCGAACAGACCGATTCGTTCCGCGTTGACGGTGAGAAACGGTATGTCCCCATACAGACTGATCGGATAGCGCGGCGCGGCGGCGCGGCTCATTGGTTCCAGCGGCTGATAGGTGACTCGGCCACGCTGTTCCGTCCCCGGCCGTTGGGCTCCACGTGGCGGTGAATCCGCGAATATGGACGGCAAGTAACCGGGATCTGACGGTACTTCGAACAAGGTCTGCAGGACCAAAAATATTCCGTCCCGGCCCGG
>CAIXIZ010000273.1 GCA_903919625.1 uncultured Verrucomicrobiota bacterium | reverse complement strand
CCAGCCGGGGTGGTGCCGACGGCCACTCCGGAACAGCTCTGGCAGCGCCTGCGGGAATTTCTCGACGCGGTGCTGCCGGTCGCCGAGGAGGCGGGCGTCACGCTCGCCGCGCATCCGGACGATCCGCCCTTGCCGATGCTCCGCCGCCAGCCGCGGCTCGTCTACCAGCCCTCGCTTTATCAGAAGCTGCTCGACCTGAATCCGAGTCCGCGCAACGCCCTTGAGTTCTGCCTTGGGAGCATTGCGGAAATGACCGAGGGAGATGTCTATGCGGCGACGGAACACTACAGCCGCCAGGGCAAGCTCGCCTATGTCCATTTCCGCAATGTGCGGGGCAAAGTGCCGACCTACAAAGAGGCGTTTGTGGACGACGGCGACATCGACATGATCCGGGTGCTGCGGATTTTGAAGAAGAACAATTATGAAGGGGTGCTCATACCCGACCACACACCGCAGATGAGCTGCGCAGCGCCGTGGCACGCCGGCATGGCCTATGCGCTCGGCTATTTGCGCGCTGCGCTGCAGGTGATTGAGGAAGGGCGGTAAAGGGGGCAGCGAGTCGACACGCGCCTTGCCGTCACTGGCCGACGAAACCGAGCCATTTCTGCACGGCCCGTTCGACCTCGGCGAGTTTCCCTGCGGGCAAGACCGTTAATCGCCGCATGAACTTGACGACCGGTACCGTGCCGAGGTTCTGCGCGTCAAAGACACCTGGCAAAAAATGTGGGGCTGGGTGCGCGACCTCAAACCGTCCGCCGCGTTGTTGCGTGGTGCGTGCCACATAGGTCACAACCGCCCGTTCATCGTCCTCAAACGGCACGCTCAAGATGAGCACTGGACGTGGCTTGGCCGCCAGGCCGAGATCAACCATTCAGATTTCGCCGCGCATCATTCGCCCAACCACTGTGGTCCGGCACCGTCGCCTTCCTCGGCATCCAGACGGGCAAAAAGCTGCTCTGAAGTCTGGAGCATCGCCCGTTGGTCGTCCAGCCACGCGGCCACGGCCAGCAGTTCCCCTGAAGGCAGTTTTTCGAGGGCGGATTCAATTTCAGCCACGGTGCTCATACGGGGACAGAACCTCAAAGAAACCGATTTCGCAAGAGTCAATCCACCACACCCAGCCTGTTTCTTCCGGCGAAGGCAAACCCGTTAAATGAAGTGAACGCGGGGTGTCCAGGCGCTCCGCGCCCCTTCACACCCATGCGGCGCGACGGGAACTGGCGAGCACGGCCTCCAGCACGCGCAGGTTCTCCACGGCATCTTCCAGCGGAGTCGGCACCGGGGTGTCATCCAAAATCGCGCGGGCAAACAGGTCGCCCTGCAGGGTGTACTGGTCGCAAACGGGGAAAGTGATTTCCGTGATGTTGCCGCCGCGCTGGTGCCAGAGCCGGCAGGCACGGTCAGGCGGGGCATTGAAGGGAATCTCAATCTCGATGCGGCCTTCGGTGCCGTAGATGTTCACCCTTTGGTAAGAAGAAAGCTGGGTTGAGCAGGTGAAGGTCGACGTGCCGTGGCCGAAATCCAGCACGCCGGACGCGAGCCGGTCGGTGCCAAAGGCCGGATCCATTTCGACGAGACCCAGCACGCGGCGAGGCTCAGCCGCAAAGAGAAACCGCGCCACCGAGATACAGTAGCAACCGATGTCCATCATGCCGCCACCCCCGATATCCCCCCGATTGCGAATATTTTTCGGGTCGTTGTTCCAGTAGGAAAAATGGGACTGCACCGTGCGGAGTTCCCCGATGCCGCCACCGGTGACCAGGGCGCGCGCCTTCTGCCATTGGGGATGGTGGCGGTACATGAACGCCTCCATGATTTTCAGGCGGGGATGCCGCCGCGCGGCGGCCAGGAGCGTTTCGGCCCCGGCCACATTCAACCCAACCGGTTTCTCGCACAGGACGTGTTTGCCGGCCTCCAGCGCCTTGACCGACCAGGGCACATGGAGATGGTTGGGCAAAGGGTTGTAAATGGCATCGATGCCGGGATCGGCCAGCAACTCCTCATAGGAACCATAGGCGCGGGCGATGCCCAGCCGGTCAGCCGCGGCGCGGGCGGGGGCGAGTTCGCGCGAGGCAATGGCGGCGACGGTGCCATGCGTGCCGGCCTGGAGCGCGGGGATGACTTTTTCGGTTCCAATCTTGGCGGTGCTAAGCACGCCCCAGTTGATTTTGCGCATAAAGGGATCAGGGATGAGGAGTGGGGAAGCGGTTAATCGGGATGAAGGGGGGCCGGATAATTGCAAAGGATTTCGGGGCGGCCGAACAAAATTCAAATTGACCCGCCGCCCGGTATCGGCAGGAATCGACCTCTGGGCGCGTCCCTCGCGCCCTAGCCCAAACCACACCTTCCCCCATGGCCGCTCCCAGCAACCCCAAACCGACTTCGGAAACCTCCGTCGCCGCCCCTTCCCATCCCATCACCGAGATCGCCGCCAAGCTCGGCATTCCGGCCGATGCGCTTGAGCCCTATGGCCGCTTCAAGGCCAAGCTGCCGCTCCGCCTCATTGATCCCGCCAAGGTGGCCCGGGCCAAACTCATCTTGGTCTCGGCGGTCACCCCCACGCCCGCCGGCGAGGGGAAGACGACCACGACCATCGGACTTTCCGACGGTCTTACCCGCCTTGGCAAACGCGCCGTGGCGGTCTTGCGTGAACCGTCACTCGGTCCCGTCTTCGGCATGAAGGGTGGCGCCACCGGCGGCGGCAAGGCCCGGGTCGTCCCGCACGAAGATATCAATCTCCATTTCAACGGTGATTTCCCTGCGGTCGAAAAAGCCCACAACCTGCTTGCCGCGCTCATCGACAACCAGCTCCAGAAAAAGAAGGACAACATCGGCCTCAATCCGCTCACCATCCGCTGGAAACGCGGGTTCGACATGAACGACCGGGCGCTCCGCAAGATGGTCATTGGGCTGGGTGGCAGCGGTTCGGGCATTCCGCGCGAAGCGGGCTTTGACATCACCGCCGCCTCCGAGGTCATGGCCATCCTGTGTTTTTCCCAGTCCTATACTGAACTGAAGGAAAAACTCGGCGGCATCTTTGTCGGTTTCACGCATGCCAAAAAGCCGGTGTACGCCCGCGACATCAACGCGCATGGGGCGATGGCCGCGCTGCTCAAAAATGCGCTCCTGCCCAATTTGGTGCAAACCCTCGAAGGCACGCCCGCCATCATCCATGGCGGCCCCTTCGGCAACATTGCTCAGGGCACCAACACCATCCTCGCCACCCGGATGGGCCTGAGCCTGGCTGACTATGCCGTCACCGAGGCCGGCTTCGGTTTTGACCTCGGCGGGGAAAAATTCCTCGACCTGAAATGCCGCGCCTCCGGCCTGTGGCCCGATGCCCTCGCGCTCGTCGCGACCATCCGCGCCCTCAAGTATCAGGGCGGGGTGCCGGTCAAGGAGTTGCTCGCCCCCAACGCCGACGCCCTTAAGCGTGGTTTTGCCAATCTCGAAAAACATATCGAGAACGCCAAATTCTTCGGCATCAACCCGGTCGTGGTGGTCAACCGTTTTCCGCCTGACCTCGACGCCGAGTCGGCGCTGCTCAAGCAGCTATGCACATCGATTGGCGTTCCCTGCGTGGTCAGCGACCATTTCGGCAAAGGTGGCGAGGGGGCAAAGGAAGCCGCCGCGGCATTGGTCGAGGCCGCCTCCGGCCCGAAGAAGACCCCGCAATATGCCTACGAGCTGAACCAGTCGGTTGAAGACAAGATCACCGCCCTGGCCACGCGCATTTACGGGGCGGGCCGCGTCGATTTCACGACCAAGGCGCGCACCGATCTCAAGACCATCGCCGAACTCGGACTGTCCGGCCTGGCCCTGTGCATGGCGAAAACGCAATACAGCTTTTCCGATGACGCCAAACAGCTGGGCCGGCCGAAAGGCTTCACGCTCACCGTGCGCGAGATCGAGATCGCGGCGGGCGCAGGATTCCTGATCCCGATTGCGGGCGAAATCATGCGCATGCCCGGTTTGCCCGAGGTTCCCAGTGCCGAACACATCGACATTGATGCTGACGGCAATATCCTCGGGCTGTCGTGATTACGGCGTCAGGGACGTTCCAGGCGGCCGCCCGGCAAGTCCCGCTTGGCGCAGATAGAGCGGCCTGACCTGAAGACGCGGCAGGGCACGCTGGAAGCAATGTATTCCGGCGTCAAACCGGGCTGAATATTGCTGCCAATCCAGGATTGGCACGTCTTGCCATATGGCATGCTTTACAATTGCCTTCAAGGGCAATTGCTATAAATTGGCGTCTGCATCTGTCCCATCTAGCTCGTTACCCTTCGTCACGCCTCGGAATGTTTAAGACCCTTTTAGGCCCATATTATTACGCCCCATTGCTGCTCATGGCTCTGGCGGCGCGTGTCCAGGCACAACCGCCTGTCGGCCAGCCAGACTACCTCATTTACACCGATTCGCTGGTCAATGGATGGCAGAATCTCAGTTTTAATGCGACCATCAGCCTTTCGGCCACCAGCCCGGTCCATGCCGGCACAAACTCCATCGGCGTCACGATCACCCCAACCCACTTCGGCGCCCTCTATGTCCACCTGCCCGTTGCATTCGACACGACCGCCTACAGCAGTTTCACCTTTGCGATCAACGGCGGTCCGACGGGCGGACAGGCACTCCAGGTATTTGGCATCCTCAATGTCAATGGCACCGACACCCAGCAGACGGCCATCAGCTTTTCCTCGCCTGTCGCCAACACCTGGCAGCAGGTCACCATCCCCCTTTCCTCGCTGGGAGTCGCCGCCAAAACCAATCTGACCGGGTTCTGGATCCAGACCCGGAGCAGTTCCACGCAGCCGACATTTTTTGTCGATGATATCCGGCTCGTCGCCGCCACCCCTCCCTCCACGGTGCATGTGGCGGTCAATCCGGCCATCACCGTACGCAAGGCCGACGCGCGCGTCTTTGGTCTCAACACGGCCATGTGGGACAGCAATCTCAATACCGCGGCCACGACCAACCTCCTCGCCGAAATGGGCATCACGGCCTTGCGTTTCCCAGGCGGCAGCAACTCCGACAGCTACCATTGGCAGACCAACCGAAGCGATGGCAACAATTTCACCTGGGCCGCCAATTTCGACACCTTCGCCCAAGCCGCCGTCGCGGCCGGCAATCCGGCGGTCTTTATCACGACCAACTATGGTTCCGGCACCGCGACGGAGGCGGCCGACTGGGTGACCTATGCCAACGTCACCCGCCACTATCATTTTCAATACTGGGAGGTGGGCAATGAAGTCTTCGGATCGTGGGAAAACGACACCAATACGGTCGCGCATGACCCGTTTACCTACGCCACGCGTTTCAAGGATTACTTCAATGCGATGAAAGCGCGCGACCCGTCGGTCAAGGTTGGCGCGGTCGCCCAAATCGGCGAGGACGCCTTCGCCAACAACACCAGCCATCCGGCCACCAATCCGCGCACCGGGGCCGTGCATAACGGCTGGACGCCCGTGATGCTCGCCACCCTCAAGACCCTTGGAGTGACACCGGATTTTGTCATTTACCACAAATACGGTTCCTATCTGGGTGACGCGGGCCTCCTCCAGCAGGCGCGCACCTGGACGAGTGACGCCACCAATCTCCGGCAGCAGCTCACCGATTATCTTGGGTCTGCGCCTGGCGCCGGCGTCGAGCTCGTCTGCACCGAGACCAACGGCCCCATCACCAACAACAACGGCGTCCAGTCCGTCAGCCTCGTCACCGGCCTGTATTATGCCGACAGCCTGGGTCAGCTGCTCCAAACCGAGTTCAAGGGCTGCATGTGGTGGGATCTGCGCAATGGCCAGACCCCCACCACCCTCGACCCAACCCTGTATGCCTGGCGGGCCTACAGTGACAACGGCATGGTCTCCGGCACGCCAACGGCAACGGACCGATATCCCACCTCGTATGTGGCCAAGGTCACCAGCCATTTTGCCGCGGGCGGAGACACCATTGTTGCTTCGGGCAGTGACTCTCCGCTGCTTTCGGCCTTCGCCGCCCGCCGGGCCGATGGTTCGGTGTCACTGATGGTGATCAACAAGCATCCCACGGCCAACCTGATCAGCAGCGTGGCGGTTGCAAACACCGCACTGGCGCCTGTGGCGGTCGCCTATGCCTATGGCATACCGCAGGATACTGCGGCCCTCACCGGGGTAGGTTCTCCCGACATCACCCAGTCGACGATAACCAATGCCGGTGCCGCGTTCACGAAATTATTTCCACCGTATTCGGTCACGGTCATTTCGCTCAAACCCGCCCTGGTGGTCACGACCGCCACGCTTGCCCCCGCTGCCAGCATGGGATCCCCCTACAGCCAGGTCATTTCCGCCAGCGGTGGTGCGACGGGCGGATATACGTGGGCGCTGATTGGGGGGGCTTTGCCGCCGGGGATTCAATTGAACAACGACGGCAGTCTGACCGGCAACCCGATTGCGGCTGGCACCTATAGCTTCACCATCCAAGCCGCCGATCCCATTGGGAATTTCGCGAGCCAATCTTTCACGCAGACCATTGCCAACCTTCCCTTTGCGGTCTGGCTTTCCCAGTATTACAACTCCGCCCAGATGGCCAATTCCGCCATTTCCGGCCCGGCCGCTGACCCAAATGCGACCGGTCTGCCGAATCTCCTGGCTTTCGCGCTCAACCGTTCGCCATTGGTGACCGCGAATGTCCCGGCACTTCCCAGCACAATCGCCGTCGATCCGGCGGATCAAAACCGCTACCTTACCCTGACCTACACCCGCCGGCTTCCACCGCGTGACATCAGCTATCACCTCGACAGCTCCACCGATCTGCACAACTGGACCAATGACTCGGCCCTGGTGCAGGAGACGAGTGCGACCGATGACGGCAACGGCATCACCGAGACCGTGCAGGCGAGATTCGTCACTCCGGTGGCCCCCGCGACCCCGCCGAACATATTTCTCCGGCTGCGGGTCACGCAGCCCTGAGTTACCGACGGACCCAGTTGATCCGGCACCAATCCAATGTGCGCCAATTGCCCGGACCGCGAAGGGGCGGGCAAATTGATAATCTAAGGAATCCTGCAAAATAGGGTGACGTGCGATCCGTCCCGGCTCTTCCGAGGCGGGCGACGTTCCCCGCGCAGACCGCTGCGGGAGAAGCGGAAACCTGCGGCAAAGGCCGGCAGGTTATTTTGCGACCCTCAGCAGTCCCAGGGCGATCCGCTTACGCCGCCAAAATGGGCGTTTCAGCGAGGGCGGAAGAGAAGGAGCTGAGCATGCTGGCGATCGTTGCATCGGTCTCGTCGCCCATGTTGGAGATCCGGAAGGTTTTGCCCTTCAATTTCCCGTAGCCGCCGTCGATGACGAGCTGGTGCTTCGATTTTAGCGTCTTGTCCAGCGCCGCGAGATCGCAATTAAGGGTGTTGGCGAAACAGTTCAGCGTGACCGAGCTGAAGCCGTCCTTGGGGAAAAGCCTGAAGCCTTTCGCGAGCACGAAATCGCGCACCTGATGGTTCAGGCGCGAATGACGGGCATGACGGGCGTCCAGCCCCTCCGCCGCAATGTCCTCCAGCTTGGATTTGAGGGCGTAGAAAAGGGAAATGACGGGCGTGCTGGGCGTCATGCCCGCCTCATGATTTTTTTGGAACTCATGCAGATCGAAGTAATAGCCGCGACCCTCGACAGTGGAGGCGCGGTCCAGGGCGCGTTTCGACGGCGAGCAGAAAGACAGACCCGGCGGCAGGGCGAGGGCCTTTTGGGAACCGCTGATCAGGATGTCGATGCCGAGTTCGTCCTTCTTAATAGGCATGGCACTGAAGGAGCTGACAGTGTCCACAATGCTGATCACATCAGGGAACTCGCGGACGACGGCCATGATGGCTGCGATATCACTCATGCATCCGCAGGAGGTTTCGTTGTGAATAAAGGTGATGGCGTCGTAAGCCCCTGAGCTCAATTCGCGCCGGACGGCCGCGGGATCAACCGGCTGGCCCCACTCAAACTTGAGCGCCCCCGCCGGCTTGCCACAGCGGAGGGACACATCGTTCCACTTGTCGGAAAAAGCGCCATTCATGCAGTTGAGTACCTTCTTTTTGGTGACGTTGCGCACCGCGCCTTCCATTACGCCCCAGGCGCTGCTGGTGGACAGATAGACCGGGTCTTTCGTGTAGGCGAGCGCCTGGAGACCCGGTTGCAGCGACTGGTAGAGCGCGACAAAGTCGGTGCTGCGATGTCCGATCATGGGCTGGGCCATGGCGCGCAGCGTTTTTTCGGAGACGGCAAT
>CAIXIZ010000272.1 GCA_903919625.1 uncultured Verrucomicrobiota bacterium | reverse complement strand
TTCTCGGGGGAGGAACCGGCCACAATCCCCGCGCCTGCATACACCCGGGCGGTCGTGTTTTCCACGAGCGCGGAGCGGATGCCGACAAAAAATTCGCCCCCGCCGCGCGCGTTCACCCATCCCAGCGCCCCCGCATACAGCCCGCGCGCAAATCCTTCCAGCCCGCGGATGCCCGCCACCGGCGCCGCGCGCGGGGAGCCGCCAACCGCCGGGGTCGGATGCAACCGCGCCACGGCATCCAGCAGGCGCACCCCCACGGGCAGCGCGGCGCGGACCGGGGTGTGCAGATGCTGGACATTGGCGAGCCGGCGCACCCCGGGCTGTTCGGAATATTCGGGCGACAGGCCGAGCGGTCCCAGGCGACGGACAATGGAATCAAGCACCAGGCGGTGTTCGCGCCGGTCTTTCTCGCTCTGCAAAAGCCTGGTGCTGAGCCGGGCATCCTCGCTGGCGCCCCCCCCCCGTGGAGCGCTGCCGGCCAGCGCCTCGGTTTCCAACACTCCCTGGCTGACGCGCGCCAGACGCTCCGGGCTGGCGCCGATGAAACTGCGCCCGCCGCCATCCGCGAGGGAGAAGCTGTAACAGTCGGGGAAACGCTGGCGCAGGCCGTTCAGCAGGCGCAGCGGATGCAACGGCACACCGGAGGTCACGTCTTGCGCCCGGGCCAGGACAATTTTTTGGAAATCACCGGCGGCAATGCGCCCCAGGGCGCGGACGACCGCGGCACGGTAGTCACCGGTTTCGCGGCAGCGGAATTTAACCGGAGGAACCTCGCCCGGCCGCACCGCGTCGCGGGACAAAGGCGCCTCCGCCGGATTCGCGGCCGCAAAGTTAAAGTTTTTGAATTTGCCGTGCGCCCGCCAGACCCGCCTCGCCAGCGCATCAGGCTCCGCGTCCGGCGCGACCATCAGGTTGGCGACGGCGGTGGTCACCTCCCCTGCCCGTGCCACCTGCCAGCGCGGCACAAACACCTGGGCCGCCGGAAACGGTTCACCCGGCTCCGTCTCATCGAGGAAGGTGAAACTGGTGAAAAAGTGCGGCCCGCCAAAGGGCGCGGTCACATCGCCGATAGCAATGGTGTGAGCCAGCGTTTCGTCCACAAACCGTTGCACGCTGGCGAACCGCTCCGGACCGTGCGCCTCATGAGTCAGGACCGCCTCGGCTCCCGCAAGCGCACTGCTGATGCCGGGACGTTCGGCATAGAAATGCTGCTCCCCTGGCTCGAAAATTGACTCCAGCACCGCGAGCGGATCCAGCGCATCCACCGCGAGGGAAATGCTCACCAGTTTCGCCCGCCCGTCCTGCCGGGCCGCATCGCGACATTGGCCGAGAAAGGCCCGCAGGGCCTCGGGAGAAGACTGGTCGGCGAGGTTGAGCGGAAAAATGTTCACTGCTGGATGTAGGTTCTCAGAGTTCGGAAACGGTATGCCAGCCAGCGTGGTCCGGCCTCCGGCGCCCCTGGTGTCCGTTATTTCTGTTTCGTCTCCGGCCTGGGAAAGAGAATGGCCGACTCGGCCACCTTGCAGCCGGTCAGCCGGTTGCCCCATTGCAGTTCGTCACGCCAGATGGCGCCCGGAGTGTAACCGAGCACGGCGTAAATCTTCTCCGTGGTGCCGGGCATC
>CAIXIZ010000271.1 GCA_903919625.1 uncultured Verrucomicrobiota bacterium | reverse complement strand
TGCGGCACTGGGACACGGCGAAGAAGGACTATGTGGTCGATGCGGCAGCTTATGAGCTGCGCGTCGGCGCCGCCTCCGACGACATCCGCGCCACCCTCCCGGTCCGCGTCAATGCCCCCACCGCTGTTGCGACCGATGGGGCTGTGATCGCATCCCCCGCCCGTTCCTGACCTGTCGCATCCGCCTTTTACCCATCCCGCCAACTTCAACTCCAGAAACCATGAAAACCTCCAATCGCAAAAAAATCGCCGGGCTGGCCGCCGCCCTGCTGACTGCCGTTTCATTCCTGTCCCAAACCGCATCCGCTGCCGCTGAACTGCCCGTGCCGCTGACCCTCACGGCTGCACAGGACCATCAGCTCATGATGGATCTGCTCGGCATCAAAACGCCGCTTCGCTCCGGCGCCAGCGGCACCAACGGTCTCCCCAATTCCGCCAATTACGACGAAACCCTGGCCATTGCCCAGTCGCCTATCCCGGACGTGCTGACCATGAACAACGGCCAGAAAGTCACCACCCCGGCGCAATGGAACCAGCGCCGGACGGAAATCATGGAAATCTTTGACCGGGAATTTTATGGTCGCGAGCCGGAGGCCGCCAAAACCATCAAGGTGACCTGGACGGTGACCGGAACCAGTTCAGGCACCACGGGCGGCATTCCTACGCTCACCCGGCAGCTGAACGGCCATGTCGACAATTCCGCCTTCCTGACCAATCCGGCGATTGACGTGAATATCCAGGCGTCGGTGACGACCCCGGCCAACGCCACCGGCAAAGTGCCGGTGATTATCGTGCTAAGCGCCGGGGGCGGTGGCGGTGCGCCACGCGGCGGAGCGGCTGGTGGTGCAGCCGGCGCCCGGGGCGGCGCTCCGGGTGGGGCACGCGGAGGCGCTGCTCCCGTGAATCCGCTTCAAATCGACACCCTGAAGACGGCACTGATGCTCACCGAAGCACAGATCGCGCAGATCACCCCGCTGCTTGACGCCATCAGCAAGGCGCAGCAGGGCGTGACCGATTTGCAGACGAAGGCCACGGATTTGCGGACCGGAGCCGCCGACAAAATCAACCCGATCCTGACGGAAGCGCAAAGGCCGTTGCTGGCCCAGGCGCTCAATCCCCGCGCGGGTGGAGCCCGGGCCGGTGGCGCGGGCGGTCGCGGCGGTGCTGGTGGCGGTGGGCCTTCCTGGCAGCAACTGGCCCTCGAAAAAGGCTGGGGCTACGGCACCCTCAATACCGGCAGCGTCCAGGCCGACAACGGCGCCGGTCTGACCCGCGGCATCATTGGCCTCATCAACAAGGGCCAGGCCCGCAAAGCCGACGACTGGGGTGTATTGCACGCCTGGGCCTGGGGTTTCAGCAAACTCGTGGACTTCTTTGAAACCGACAATCTGGTGGATGCCAAACAGGTCGGCGTCGAAGGGCATTCGCGTTGGGGCAAGGCCACCGCCGCAACCATGGTCTACGATCCGCGGGTCGCCATCGGTTATGTGAGCTCCTCTGGCGAGGGCGGGGCGAAGATCTGGCGCCATCTGATGGGGGAGACTGTCGAAAATCTCTCTGGCTCCGGCGAGTATCACTGGATGGCGGGTAACTTTATCAAATATGGCGGCCCGCTGACCGTCAACGATCTGCCGGGTGATGCGCATGAGCTGGTCGCCCTGATCGCCCCGCGCCCGGTGTTTGTCGGCGGTGGCGCCAATGGCGACGCCTGGCAGGATCCGCACGGGATGTTCATGGCCGCCGCCGGGGCCAGTCCGGTTTGGGAGCTGCTGGGCAAAAAAGGGCTCAGCAACGATGCCCTGGGGATCAAGAATCTTAACATGAACTCCCCGATGCCCGGTGTGCAGGTGCCGGTGATCGATGGCGACATCGGTTTCCGTGAGCACGAGCAAGGACACACGGACACCCCGAACTGGCCGACCTTCATCGAGTTTGCCGGCCGTTACCTGCACGCGCCCGGCCATTGAGCGCGCCGGCGTTTTCGGCCGGGTGGGGGACGCACCCCCCCCACCTGCGCCGGAGACAAGGGGAAGTGATTGGTTTTTAAAATTCAGCCGATCCCCCGCCCCCGACAGATTTTTTTGATTCCAACCTCAAGACTCCGCCCCCTATGAAAACTCCCACCAGTCGAAATATCGCGGGAATTGCCGCGTTTATTGCCGTCTCCACCCTCAGCGTCGTCCCCGCCTCCGCCCAGCGCGGTGGCGGCGGCAATGCCGACCACGACCAAATGATGACCCAGCTGGGCATCACCTCGCCGCTGCGCCCCGGCCCGGCCGGCTCGGATGTCAATGCCGCCAACTATGCCAACTACGATGAAAGCAAGGCGACGGCCAAATCCAAGGTGCCTGACCTGCTCGTGATGAACGACGGGCGCAAGATCACCACGGCCGCAATGTGGGAGGAGCACCGCAAGGAGCTGTTTGAGATTTTCGACCGTGAGTTTTACGGCCGGCTGCCCGAAGCCGCCAAGACCATTAAGGTGACCTGGGAGGTCACAGGCACGACGGAGGGCATGAGCGGCACCATCCCGACCATCACCCGCCAGCTCGTCGGCCACGTGGACAATTCATCCTATCCGGCCATCACCGTGAACATTGGCGCCTCGGTGACGACTCCGGCCAATGCTCCCGGCAAAGTTCCCGTCATCATCGTCTATGGCGGCGGTGGCGGTGGCGCACCGCGTGGTGCCGCCGGTGCCCGGGGCGGAGCCCCTGGTGGCGCCCGCGGAGCCGCGGCGCCCGCCAATCCGCTCGCCATTGACAACCTTAAGACCGTTTTGACGCTGACGGACGCCCAGATTGCCCAGATCACCCCGTTGGTGGATGCGATCAGCAAGGCGCAGCAGGGCGTGACGGATTTGCAAACGAAGGCCACCGAGTTGCGGAATGGCGCGGCCGACAAGATCACCCCCATTTTGACCGATGCGCAAAAGCCATTGCTGGCCCAGGCGCTCAACCCCCAGGGCGGCGGTGCCCGCGCGGGCGGAGCTCGTGGCGGTGGCCGTGGCGCCGGCGGTGCCGTTGGCAACAATCCGCCGTTCCCCAACGAGGCTACCAGCTGGCAGCAGGCGGCCATCTCGCTCGGCTGGGGCTATGGCAGCCTCAATAACGGCAGCATCCAGGCCGATAGCGGTGGCGACAATCTCCGGCGGGGCATCATCGGCCTCATCAACAAGGGCGAGCCCCGCAAGCCCGACGACTGGGGCGCCTTGCGCGCCTGGGCCTGGGGTGCGGGCAAGCTGATCGATTTCTTTGAGACCGACAGCCGGGTGGACGCCAAGCAAGTCGCCTTTGAGGGCCACTCCCGCAACGGCAAAGCCACCCTCGTCACCCTCGTCTACGAGCCGCGGGCCTTGACCGGTTTCGTCAGTTCGTCCGGCGAAGGCGGGGCCAAACTCTGGCGCCACCTGGTGGGCGAGCAGGTCGAGAGCCTCGCTGGTACCGGTGAGTATCACTGGATGGCCGGTAACTTCATCAAATATGCCGGCCCGCTCACCGTGGACGACCTCCCCGCCGATTCGCATCAGTTCATTGCGCTGATCGCGCCCCGCCCCGTCTTCATCAGTGGCGGCCAATACAACGAAGGCAACGGCAAGCCCGGGACCAACTCGACCTACAGCAACGAGTCGTGGCAGGACTCGCCCGGCACCTTCATGGGCACGGTCGGCGCCAGCCCGGTCTGGAAATTGCTCGGCAAAAAAAGCCTCAGCAACGACAAGCTTAACCTGCACTTTGATGTCGTGCCTGACCCAGGGGCCATGCGGTCACAAATGCCGGAGATGCTGACCCCGCTGATTGATGGCGACATCGCCTTCCGGCAGCACGACGGCCCGCATACGGATGCCCCGAACTGGTCGACCTTCATCCAGTTTGCCGGCCGCTATTTTCACGCCCCCGGGAAGTAAGCCCGGCGGTTCCCGGATTTGTGCAGGAGGGCCTGGGCTTGCGTTGCGGGGAGGGGCTGGTTTCGACTCGTGCCGGACAATGCGGCGCCCAACGCATTTTCCGGCTTCGGTGAGGCGCTTTTGCTGGCTATAATGCCCGGTATATCAACCCCGGCTGGTCGGTCGGATCTCCTTGCCGTCACGGGGAGTTTATGGTCGCCTGTCACCCTGTCCCCCAATCGATCCTTACCATGAAAACTCCCGCCACCCACCCCTTCGCAGGACTGAAGGTTCTGCTTTTGACCGCCACCCTCGGTGCGACCGCTGCTCCGGCCGCGCCGCCCATGGCGCTTTCCAATACGCAGGATCATCAGCTCATGATGGATGTGCTCGGCATCACCAGCCTCCGGACGGGCCCCACCGGCAATCTTGCCGGGGATGGAACCCGTCCGCCGAATTATGCCAACTATGACGAGGACAAATCGGCCTCCAAGACCAAGGTGCCAGAGCTCATGGTCTTGAACAATGGCCGGAAAGTCACCACGCCTGCCCAGTGGGCCCAGCGCCGCGCGGAAATCCAGGAAATTTTTGACCGGGAGTTTTATGGCCGGATGCCCGAGGCCGCCAAGTCCATCAAGGTGACCTGGACCGTCACCGGCACCAGTTCCGGCACGACCGGCGGCATCCCCACCATCACCCGTCAACTGGTGGGCCACGTGGACAATTCTTCCTATCCCGCGATTTCGGTGGAGATCGGTGCATCGGTCACCACTCCCGCCAACGCGACCGGAAAAGTTCCGGTGATTATCACCTTTGGCGGCGGTGGCGGCGCCGGAGCCGGGGTCACGGCCGAAACCGTTCCGCCCACGGCCGAGTTGCTCAAGGCCTCAACGCCTTCCCTGACCGACGGGCAAATCGCCGCGATTCTGGCGCTCAACACCGGTGGCGGTGGCGCCCGCGGTGGCGGCGCCCGGGGTACTGCCCCGGGTGGGGCAGGGGCTCGCGGATTCGGCGCCGGCGCGCCGGTCAATCCGCTCACCATCGACAACCTCAAGACGGCGCTGACGCTCACCGAAGCACAGGTCGCGCAAATCACCCCCGCGCTGGATGAAATCAACAAGGCGCAGCAGGGCGTGACCGATTTGCAGACGAAGGCCACGGATTTGCGGAACGGCGCCGCCGACAAAATCAACCCGATCCTGACAGAAGCGCAAAGGCCGTTGCTGGCCCAGGCGCTCAATCCGCGGGCCGGTGGCCCCGGCGGTCCGGGCGGCTTTGGTGGCGGTCGCGGCGGCGCGGGCGGCGGCGCGTTGAGCGGCGTACAGTTGGCGCTGGCGCACGGCTGGGGCTATGGCAGCATCAACCCGGGCAGCATCCAGGCCGACAGCGGTGGCGGGCTGACCAGCGGCATCATCGGCCTCATTAATAAGGGCCAGCCCCGCAAACCTGACGACTGGGGTTCCCTGCGCGCCTGGGCCTGGGGCGCTGACCGGCTCCTGGACTTCTTCGAGACGGACAATCTGGTGGACGCCAAACAGGTCGGCTTTGAAGGCCACTCGCGTTATGGCAAGGCCACCATTGTCACGTTGGCCTATGATCAGCGCGCGGCCATCGGCTATGTCAGCTCCTCCGGTGAGGGCGGCGCGAAAATCTGGCGCCACCTCATGGGCGAGCAGGTGGAGAATCTCGCCGGTTCGGGCGAGTACCACTGGATGGCGGGCAATTTCCTGAAGTACGGCGGCCCGATGACGGTGGATGATTTGCCGGCCGACGCGCATGAACTGGTCGCCATGGTTGCCCCGCGCCCCGTCTTCATCAGCGGTGGCAAATATGCCGATGTCGGCGGTGACTCCTGGCAGGATTCGCATGGCATGATGCAGGCCGCCGCCGGGGCCAGCCCCGCGTATGTGCTGCTCGGCAAAAAGGAGCTGAGCAATGCCGCGCTTGGCATCAAAGGCCTCACGGTCACCAGCGAACTGCCCCCGATTTTGACGCCCTTGATCGACGGCGACGTCGCCTTCCGGCAGCACGACCAGGGACACACGGACGGCCCGAACTGGGAGACCTTCATGGAGTTCTCCAGCCGTTATCTGCACGCCCCGGGCAAAAACTGAGCCCGGCATTGCCCCGCTACGGCAGCCCCCGGCCCAAAATAATTCAATCCCGTGGGGTCTGATTCCCCGAAGCTGGCGTCGGCATGGTTGGAGTAGGGGCGTCGCTGGA
>CAIXIZ010000270.1 GCA_903919625.1 uncultured Verrucomicrobiota bacterium | reverse complement strand
GACCTGGATTCGAACCAGGGAAGGCGTAAGCCAGCAGATTTACAGTCTGCCCTCGTTGGCCACTTGAGTATCCTACCAGATGCGGAAGGGTGAACTTCACGGGCCGGTTGACGGAGTTCAAGGATTTTTCTTGGTCCGCCCCGGCCTGCCGGGCTGGGTCTTGCCTCCCTGCGGCCGGTCTGACAGGACAGGCGGGTGCACCTGCCTGATTTGATCACCAATGCGCTGGGCCAGGGCTTGTTGCCGCACCTCCTGACGGTGGGCGGGTTTCTGCTCGCGGTGTTTGTCCTGGCGCGGCTGCTGGGCGAAAAACGCGCCCCGGCCAACACCTTCGCCTGGCTGCTGCTGGTGGTGATCGTCCCATACGTGGGCGCCCCGCTGTTTTTGCTGTTCGGCGGGCGCAAGCTCCGCCGGCTGGCCCAGGACAAGGTGCGGCTGCTGCCGGTCCTGCCGGTCGCCGTCGTCCGGCGGGCGGCGTGTGCCGAATCACCGGTCGCGCATGCCATGGTGTCCGCCGGGGCCGCCGCCCCGGTCGCCGGCAACACCGTCCGCCTGCTGACCACGGGCGAGGACACCTTTGCCACGCTGGAGCGTCAGATCCGGGCCGCACAGCATACGATCCATATCACCACCTTCATCCTGGGCCGCGACGACACGGGCCGCCGGCTGGTGGCGCTGCTGGCCGAGCGCGCCCGGGCCGGGGTGAAGGTCCGCCTGCTGCTCGATTCGGTCGGGAGTTTTTTTTCCAGCGGCGGATTCACCCGGCCGTTGCGCGAGGCCGGAGGCGAGGTGGGCCGGTTTATGCCGGTGCTGCCCTTCATGTCGCGCGGCTCGGCCAATCTGCGCCTGCATCGCAAGATCGCCGTCTTCGACCATCGCACGGCGATGATCGGCGGCCACAATCTGGCCGGCGAATACATGGGGCCCCGGCCCTGGGTGAAACGGTGGCGCGATTTTGGCGCCCTCCTGGAGGGTCCGGCGGCGGCGCTGCTCAACGAGGTGTTCATCGCCGACTGGTGTTTCGCCACGCGGCAGCGGGCGGCCCTGCTGCGGGCGGACATCCCGGAGCATGTCGTGGAACTGCGCGGCCACAGCGATTTGCAGGTCGTGGCCAGCGGGCCGGACGTCCCGGGCGACCCGCTCTACGAAGGGATCATCGCGATGATCCAGGAGGCCGAGCACAGCGTGTGGATTGTCACCCCGTATTTTTTGCCGGACGAGGTGTTGTTGCGCACGCTCATCGTCAAGGCCCGCGCCGGCCGCGAGGTCACGGTCATTGTCCCCGCGCGCTCGAACCATCCGGTCACCGACCTCGCGCGGAAAAACTCCCTGCGGCAGCTGCGCCGGGCCGGCGCCCACGTGCGGCTGTTCACGCCGGGCATGATGCACAGCAAGGGGATCATGGTCGATGACCGCATCGGTTTGCTCGGTTCGGCGAATTTCGACCTGCGCAGCCTGTTCGTAAATTTTGAGATCGGGGTTTTTCTTCACACGCGGGCCGATGTGATTGCGATGAAAGCCTGGGCGCAGGAACTCTCCCGCCACTGCCAGGGGCCAAAACCGGAGGTGGAGGGCAAGTTTCGTCCGCTGGGCCAGCTCGCCGAGGAGATCAGCCGGCTGCTTGCGCCCTGGTTGTAAGCCCGGCACCGGCCGGCTGCGTCGGCCTGGTCGACCGGGCCGGGGAGGTGGAACGCATTTTGCACTTGCCCTTCCCCGGGACGGCGGTTCGCTGCCGTGGCGGTGCCCCGAGGGTGCTGCAACCTATGCGCCCCTACCGCCTTGGAAATTACCTGCGTCCGTCCTGGCTGCCGGCGCCGCATTGGCCGCAGGTCTGGCAATTGGCTGTCTTGCCGCGACAAAACCGCCGTCCAAGCCCCAGGTGCCCGCCCCCAAGCCCCAGGAGTCCGCCCCCAAGCCGGCCGCCCTGCCGCCGGTTGAGCCTGAGGACCGGCCGCTGACCACCGACCAGTTGCGCAGCATCGTGCTGATTGAGGGCAACCATGGGGTGGCGACCGGTTTTGTGACCACCTATCGGGACAAGCTTTTTGTGGCGACCAATCTGCACGTCCTGGGCGACAACCAAAAGCTGGTCGTCAAAACCATCGACGGCGAGACGCTGGCGGTGTCCGGCATCATCGGGGCCGTGGGGGCCGACATCGCCTTGCTGCGGGTGACCAGACCGGAACTGGCGCCTCCGCAACTGCCGCTGGCCTCGGACGTGATTCAGTCCAGCAAAATCGAGGACATGGTCACGGTGGTGGGAAACCGCCTGGGCGGCGGGGTGGCCACCCAGGTGAATGGCAAGGTGCTCGGGCTCGGGCCGGACCGCATCGAGGTGGACGCCAGGTTTCAGCCGGGCAACAGCGGCAGCCCGGTGATCCAGCGCAAAACGGGCGAGGTGATCGGGATCGCCACCTATCTGGAGAATGTGCAGATCGACGAATCGAAGCTGAAGAACGGTTCCGCGGGGGTGAGACAGTCGGGGGAAAAGCGGTGGTTTGCCTACCGTTTCGACACGGTGGCCAGATGGGAGACCATCGATTGGGCCCGTTGGCAGGCCCAGACCAAGCGGCTCAATGACTTTCGCGAAAACTCCCTTGCCCTGCTGGCCCTGGTGGAGGGCAACACCCCCGAGGCCGCCTCGCATCCCAAGCTGCGGGCGCTGATCGACGAGTACAAGGCCAGCCTGAGGGACACCACCATCCTGTCGAGCGGCCGGTCGGCCGATGAAATCATCGCCATTCAGCTGCGCGGGATGCTGCAGGGGGCGCAATCCTTTGCCGAGGACGGGCTGCGCGCATTTTCCTCCGACAGCTATTACGACTTCTTCCGCTCGGAGCCCTACTGGGAGACCAGCGTGCCCAAGCAGGTGGAATTTCGCAACCAGCTCATCAAGGCGCTGAAGGAAATCAACTCGGACTTGCGCGGTTTCCAGATGCGGGTCGGCCGGACCGGGCAGCACAGCTGAAACCGGAAGATTGCCCGGAGGGTCCGCCTACCAGGGAAATCCGAGTCGCTGGGCAAGCCGCTGTGACCGGATGCCATAAAACGCCCCCAGCGCACGGACCTGGGCCGCACGGGCCGGGTCGCCCGGGGGATGGGACCGGATCGCGGCGATCATCAGGTTTTTGGCGGTGTGCTCGGTCGAGATGAACTCAAACACCTTCACCCGATACCCAGCCCATTCCAGGAGTTGGGCGCGGAGCGCGTCGGTCACAAACTCGGCCTGGCGTTCCTGAAAAATTCCATGCTGGAGCGCGCCGGCGAGCACGGGCGGTGCCGTGAGCTGCGGGCGCAGCTCCTGCTGGCAGCAGGGCGCGACCACGAGCAGGCGGGCGCCGGCGGCGATGCCCTGGGCGAGCGCATCGTCGGTCGCGGTGTCACAGGCATGGAGCGCGATGAGCACGTCGAGCTGATTTTGGAAATTGGACGGTGGAGTTTGGGTTGCCGAAACCTGGGCAG
>CAIXIZ010000269.1 GCA_903919625.1 uncultured Verrucomicrobiota bacterium | reverse complement strand
GCCATGCAGCAACGGTGAAACGCCCTTGCTGGTTGGTTGGATTCTTCCCCTCCATGGCCAGGGTGAAGGTTTCCAGACGTTATTTCATGAAGTCGGCCAGGATGTCTTTGACGGCTTCGCCCCAGATCGCATAGCCTTTTTCCTGCGGGTGCAGATTGTCCCCCCTGAACGCATCCGGCAGGAACACGCCGGTGGCGGGATCCAGAAACTTTGCGCCAATGTCCAGATAGAATACGTGCTGGTGATCGTCGAGCTTCGCAATGAGCTTGTTGATCTCGGCAATTTTCAGGCGGTTGGCGTGAGCCGGCGTATCACGGGGGAACACCGCCAGCAGGAGGATTTTTGCGTTGGGGAAATCCTGGCGGTTTTCCAGGATGATGGCGCCGATGCCTTCGGCAATCTCGGCCGGAGTGTTGCTGCCGGTGTTGTTGGTGCCGATCATCAGCATGATGGCTTTGGGGGAGAAGCCCTGGCCTTCGCCGTTGTGCAGCCCCCAGAGGACGCCCTGGGTGGTGTCGCCGGCGATGGCGAAATCGGCCACTTTCATGCCGCCAAAATATTTGGCGAATGCCGCGGTCGGCTCATGGGTGGTTTGGTCGAACCACCAGTCGGTGATGGAGTCGCCCTCAAAGAGGAGATCGATGCCGCCTTGTTTGGCCAACGCGACAAAGCCAGCGTGCCGCGCCCCCACGCGCTGCTGGGTCTGGGTGAAGGTGGCGGCGACATTCGCGCGGGGAGGTTGAACGGCGATCAATCCGGGGAATCGGTCGAGCAATGGCTTGATGCCGGAGCTGTCTGAGGCCGCAAATTTCTTCACCGCCTCATTGACCTGGGCCAGTTCAGCGGCCGTGGGACGGGGGATGGCGACCTGTGGAGGCACCGGCGCGGGTGGGCCGACCACAATTTGGGCGAGACCGCCCCGGGCACCTCCCCCGCCAAAACCACCACGGCCTGCAGCGCCTCCTAAACCAGCACCACCGCGGCCACCTGCTCCACCCGGGCCAAACCCGGCGGCTCCGCCACCGGCGGGAACGGCGGATGGATTGGGTGTGGGGCTGGAGGAGGCATCGGCAGCACGAACCGAAACGCTGGCGAGGGCCATTGCACATAGCAGGTTCAGGAAACGCAGGAGGTGGAGCGGGGAGGTTTTCATGGGATCATCGGGGAGGGAGAAGCAGCAGGAAAGAATTCGGCAGCCAAACGGGGTCAGGCGGATGAAGGAGGGGGGTATTTGCTGCCAATCCCAGAATATGTAAGGCAGTTGGCGTGCGAAAGGGGTGTAAGACTCTGACCGAACGCCAACACTACCAGGGCCTGGCGTCAAGAACACGCTTTGGCCGGGGATGATGGGAGGCGTCCTCAATCCCCACCTGCCGATTCATGGTTTCCTGGCTTCCCTCTTAAAGTTCGTCATTCCGCAATCCGAATTCCGAAATCCAAATTCCGCCGAGGGGGTCATACCGATTTCTGTCAGTTTAAGGGGCATTACTTCGACCGCACCAGCCGTGGCGTGCGGTCGTCGGTGTGGCCGTAGTAACAATCTTAAAACTAACAAAAATCGGCCTGTCCCCTTTGAAGGCCTCCTTTGAGTGTTCCCTTTGTGTCAACATTATCGGCTCGTAATGCTGATATGGAATACAATGCTGCCAACAATATTGCCGCTCTGATTAAATGCCCGGTTGGTATCGCTGTGACGCCAGCTGGGGATGTCATAGTGTCGGACTCCTGCAATGATGTAATTCTGAGGATTGACAATAAAGGTTTAGTTTACATTGTGGCGGGATTGGCTGGTCACAGCGGTTTCATTGATGGCATTGGTGCTCAGGCCCGGTTTGCCGGCCCGAGTGGCATCGACTTGGACAAACAGGGGAATATCTATGTGGCAGATACTTATAATCAATCATTCAGAATGGTGTCTCCAACTGGAAAAGTATGCACACTCGATGAATCAGACATGCAGCTGCCATTTAAAATATTTAATCCTGAGCAAATTTCTACCGATGGGTCTGGAGCTATATATGTTACAGTTGGCAGTAGCATTATTAAAGGTGTCCCAAAGAAATAAACTCTAATAGCTGCCTGGGCAGCCCAGAAGGGTCCAGAAGGAGGCAGGCCGATATTTGTCAGTTTGCGGCGGGTTACTTCGGACGCACGAGGAGCAGGGTGCGGTCGTCGGTGTGGCCGGAGAGCGGGGCAAACTGGCCGAGGGTACGGTCCACCGCGATGGGCAGTTCTTCAATGGGCCGATCTCGGTGCAGGCGCAGGACGCTGACAAGCCGGTCGCAGCCAAATTCGGTCCCGGCCGCATCCGTCGCCTCGGTGATACCATCGGTATACAGCGCCAGCAGATCGCCGGATTTCAATTCGGCCTCCCCTTCCTGCAGCTCGGCATCAAAGACGGGGCCCCCGTCGAGGCCGAGCGCGAGCCCGCCGGTCTTGAGCAGCTCCGTTGGCCCCCCCGAGGCGCGCAACAGCAGCGCGGCCTCGTGGCCCGCCCGCACGTAGCGCAGGCGGTTGGTGTCGAGGTCAAGGATGCCGTAAAACACCGTGATAAACATCCCCCGCGGCATGTCGCCATGCAGCGCATGGTTGACGCGGCGGATCACCGTCGCGGCGCTGGTTTCACCCGACGCACACTGCCGCAGCGTGGCCCGGCAGGCGGCCATCATCAGTGCGGCACCGGGACCATGCCCGGCGACATCGGCGATGACAAAGCCCCAATGGCGCGCGTCCACCGGCAGCACGTCGTAATAGTCGCCGCCGATGTGCGCCGTGGGCTGCGCCAGCGCGGCAATCTCCACTTTGCCGATGGCGGGAAAGGCGTGTGGCCGCAGGTGATGCTGCACCTCGCCGGCGAGACGGAGGTCGCGTTCCTGCTGCTCGCGCTCGCGATCCTCGGCCGCCTTGCGCGCGGTGATGTCGGTGATCAGGCCCTCGTGGTGGGTGACCCGGCCCGTCTTATCGAACCGCACCACCGTATGGTCGTCCACCCAGCGCGAGCTGCCGTCGGCACAGACGAGGCGGTATTCCTGGTTGTATTCGTGATGGCCGGCGGCGGTGTGGGCGGCCATCTCGGCTTTTACCCGCGCGCGGTCCTCCGGGTGCGTGATGCCGATGAAAGAGTAGCGTTGGTTGACGAATTCCTCCGGCGCGTAACCAAACTGCCGAATGCTGGCCGACACAAACTCGACCGGCCAGGACGGCTGGGCCCGCCACAGCACCACGACCGAGGGCGAGCGGTTGACGATGCGCTCGAGCTCCTCGCTGCGGCGCAGGGTCTCGCGCAACACGGCCTCGGTCTGCTTGCGGGCGGTGATGTCCTCCAGCATGAGGAACCGGTGGGTGATGTGCCCGCTCGGGCTGCGCAGCACGGCCATGGTGAGGCTGCCCCAGACGATGTGCCCGTTGCGATGCCGATAGCGCTTCTCCATCGTGAAACTGCTGCCCTTGCCTCCGTGAAGTGCGGCCGTCAGCTCGTCCTGCTTCTCGCGGTCGTCGGGAAGCGTGGCTTCGCGGAGATTGTTGGCATCGCTGGCCTCCGCCGGGGTCAGGCCGAGGATTTCGCAGAAGCGCTGGTTGGGGTGGTAGACATCGCGCGAGCCATCATGGCCCTGCTCCACCCAGCTGATGCCGATGGGGGCGTGGTCGAAGAACAGCTGCAGTTGTTCGGAAATCTTGTGCGCCTTGGTTTCGGCGGCGGAACGCGAGCTTTCGGCCCGCTTGATCCGGGTGATGTCCGTGCGGAGCGCGAGATAGAACTGGGGCTGGCCGTCGGGACCCGGCAGCGGGACGATCGTGCTTTCGACCCAGTACGGGCTGCCGCCCTTGGTGCGGTTGCAGATCGTGCCATGCCAGACCTCGCCGGCCTTGATCGTGCGCCACATTTCCAGGAAAAACTCCGCCGGATGCAGCCCGGACTTCACCAACCGGTGCGTCTGCCCGACCAGTTCCTCCCGCGTATAACCCGATACCGAGCAAAAGCGGTCGTTGGCATAGACAATCACGCCCTCGGCGTCGGTGATCGCAACAATCGCGTGCTCATTGATCCCGGTCCGCAGCCACTCCAGCAGCCGGTGATCATCGAAACCGGCGGTACGCGGAGTGGGAAGCAATTCGGACATGGGATTGTTAAGGTGGCGGAGAGACAGCATGGAGCAAACCGGGTGCCACCGCCAGCCTGAAGAATTTCCGGCGGGTGGCCCGCCCTGCCCTACCCTTTCACCGCGCCGGCCGTCACGCCCTTCACCAGGTGGTTTTGCAGCGCGACGTAGACCGCGAGGAGGGGCAGGGTCACCAGCACCAGCCCGGCAAAGAGCATTCCCTGGTCGCCCTGATATTGCGCGGTGATGGCGAGATTGGCGAGGCCGAGCGGGAGCGTCCGCGCCGTGCCGGCCGGATCGCCGCTGAGCAGCATGAAGGCGAAGAAATATTCCTTCCAGACGCCAATGAACTGGAACACCGCCACCGTCACCAGCCCGGGCCGCGCCAGCGGCAGCATCACGCGCCAGAAGGCCCCGGCCTCGGTGCAGCCGTCGACGACGGCCGCCTCGTAGAGCGAGCGCGGGAGCGTCTTGAAAAACCCGGCGAGGATGAAAATGGCGAAGGGCAGGCCGTTGGCCGTGTAGACGAGCACGAGGCCCAGGCGCGAGTTGAGCAGGCCCAGCGTGCGCAGCTCGAAAAAGAGCGGAACCATCGCGAGCTGGGCCGGGAGCATCAGCCCCGCGAGAAAGAGCCAGAACACCGTCCGCCCCAGCGGATGCGCAAACCGCGCCAGCGCGTAGGCCGCCATCGCGCCGAGCAACGTGATGAGCGCAACCGACGCGCCGGTGACGACCACGCTGTTGAAAAAGTAATCGCCGAACCGCGCCTCGTGCCAGGCCCGCGCGTAGTTCTCGGTGTGGAGCGCGCCCACCGCCGGCAGCGCGAAGGCGTCGTCAAAGATTTGCTGATCCGACTTCAGCGACGAATACGCGACCCAGACCATGGGAAAGACGACCCACAGCGCGTACGCGGCGAGGATGGAAAAGAGCAATCCGCGGGAGAGGGTGACTTTATTTGTTAACACGGAGGACACTGAGATCACGGAGTTTTGGGGAGCGCATACGGACCGTTGACCACCCGGCGCACACCATCAGTCAGCCTGAGGACATGGAAATTGATCAGCAGCCCCACGGGTTTTGCCGCGAGCCGCAAATACGACAGCAGTTGTGCCTCATGAATCTCAGCCAACCTGCTTACCGCCTTGAGCTCAATGATAACCGTGTCCTCGGCCAGCAAGTCGAGCCGGTATCCCTCATCCAGGCGCAGGCCGCGGTACAACACCGGCAACATTTTCTGCCGCTCCACCTTCAACCCTCCATCAGCCAGCTCATAAGCCAGGCCGGCTTCGTAGGCCGATTCCAGCAGCCCCGGACCCAGTTCGCGATGCACGCGAATCGCCGCTCCAATGATCTTTTCTGTAATCTCGTTTGGATTCATCTTGGTTGCTCCGTGTTCTTTGTGGCCTCCGTGTTTTACAAAACCTCACCTTTCGACTGTCTCGCGCCGGAGGGTGCGCATCACCGCTGCGCTGCCCACCAACACCAGCACAAACATCACCACCGCGATGGCCGTCGCGCGGCCGATCTGGAAATCCTGGAACATCGCCGAGACCATCAGCGTGCCCAGCGTGTGCGTCCCGCTCGCGGGCGCCTGAGAGGTGAGCAGCCACACCAGCTCAAACGCGTTGAGCCCGCCGATGACCAGAAACACCGCCGAAACCACCAGCACCTCGCGGATGAGCGGCAGCGTGATCGTGAAAAACTGCCGCACCTTCGACGCGCCCTCCAACTCCGCCGCCTCATATAGCTCCGCCGGGATGCCCTGCATCGCCGCGAGGTATAGCACGAGGTTGAAGCCGCACGCCATCCACAGGTAGATCGGGATGAGCGCGCCGTAGAGATGCTCCTGCGACAGCCAGGCAAAGCCGTCAAAGCCCGCAAAGCCGAGCCGCACCAGGGCCGCGTTGACCAGCCCGCCGTGCGGGTTGTAGGCGTTGAGCCAGAGCAGGGCCGCGGCGATGCCCCCGAGCAGATTGGGAAACAGCAGCACGACGCGAAAAACCTTGGCGCCCCATACGCCGCGATGGATGAGCGCCGCAAACAGCAGCGCGACCGGCACCACCACCAGCGTGGGCACGAGCATGAGGTAGAGGTTGTTTTTGAGCGCAAACCAGAACGTGTCGCTCTCCAGCAGGAGCCACTTGAAGTTGAACAACCCGGCCCACGATTGCGGGCCCAGCCCGTCCCAGCGCGTGAACGCCCAACCCAGCGCCGCCACCCCGGGCAGCACCACCAGCGCGCCGTAGAGCAGCAACGCCGGTCCGATGAAACCGACCGCAAATGGGCCGCGCAATGGCCCAAGATGTGCGGTGTCTTCGCCGCCGCTGGTTTGGTTGGAACCGGCCGTGGTGTGGCCGGTCCGGGGACGGCGACCCCGGCTGGATAACACCAGCCAAACCGCCAGCCCGGCCACCACGAGCAGCAGCAGCGCGGCCGCCAGTCCGTGACGCACCTCCACCCGGTCGGGATCGGCGGTATGCAAGCGGTCGGACGCCGCCGCGTTTTCCAGCCGCGCGGCAAATTCGGCCGGCGCAATTTTTCCCGTGGCAAGCAACTGGCTGGCATCGATGAGCGCCTGCCGGAGCGCGGGCGGTTGCAGCATGGTCTGGGGCATGTTGAACGCCGCCCTGGCCTGCGCGATCATCGCCACCGTGTCCTGCATCAGGGCGGAATAGGCGGCCGCCGGCACGCCGCGCACCGCCACCGGCGAGTCGGCGCTACGGACAAACGCCTCGGCCCGTGCGAGTGAGGTGAGAAAGCGCAGGAAATCGACGGTGAGCCGCTCCCGCTCCAGGTCGCCGGTAGCGAAGACAAAAAAGCAGTCGCTGCCGGTCTGGATGGTCGTCGGGTCGGCCGCGCCGTCGGAAAACACCGGGAAGTTCATCGCCCCCAGCTCGAAACCGGCGGGGATTTTGCCCCGCATCTCGTTGACGAACCAAGAACCGCTGACCGTCATCGCCGCGCGACCGGCAAGAAACGCCTTTTCCGCCCCGGTGTGATCCTCGCCCTCCCAACCCGGCGCGGTCTCCTGCTGGGTGACGCGCTGGAGCAGTGCCGCCGCCCGCACATAGCGGGGGTCGAGCCGCGCGCCGATGGCCGAGGGATCGTTGAGCGCGCGCCAGGACGCATCGCCGAGCAGATTATGGCTCGCCGCGCGCAGGAAGGCGTCGGGGTAAAGCCAGCGGGTGCCGGGCAGGCTGAGCGGCGTGAGCCCGGCGGCGTGGATTTTGTCGCAGAGGGCAAAAAACTCATCCCAGGTGCGCGGCACCGTCCAACCGTGGCTGCGGAAAAGCGCCTGGTCGTAAAACAGGGTCCAGCAGGAGTAGGCAAACGGCAGCCCATAGGTACGCCCATCCACCCGCCAGGCCTCGGTTGCACCGGGCAGGAAAGTGTCTGCCCAGCGGGCGTCGCCTTCCCAGTTGGGCCCGGCGAGGGCGGCGGTGAGGTCGAGCACCTTGCCCGCGTGGATCAGCACCGGCCAGAGCACATCGGACGTAAGGGTCGCGTCGGGCAGATGTCCGTCGAAGACGCGCACCCGCACCTTGTCGGCGATGCGCGGGTCGCCGTAGAGGTTGATCTTCACCCCCGGCCGCAGCGCCTCAAACTGCCGCGCTGTTTCCTCGTAAAACGCCGTCCCGTAGCCGCCGCTGAACACCGGGATGTCAAGCGTGACCGGCGCCGCCCGGGCCGCAGAGCCAATTGCCATGCAGATAAAAGATGTCACCGTCAGCACAAGCCGATGGAGCCGGACAACTGCAGCGGCTGAAAATACTTTCATGCGCCCGCCGAGTCGAGCCGCTGCCCGCGCGGGACGCAACCCAAGGTTCGTGGCCAAGGTTGGTAAAGTGACTGGGTGTCATTTACGCCTTGGTAACGACGTAAAACTGACTGCCTCGTTGTCTAGTGCTCTTATGTAACCAAAGGGTCAGATAGAGTGTGTCTTCCTCACGCCCCGGCCAGCGCTTCGGCGACGAACTGATTGAGGCTTTCGCCGCGCGCCGCGGCCTGGAGGGCCGCCTTCTGGTGCAGCGCGGGCGGAATGCGACCCAGGAACTTGCCGCTGTAGATTTTGCCGGCCGGCGGCTGCGGGGCGGGCATTTTGCCATCGAGCACGTCCTCCGCGAGGTCCTCGACGATGACCGCAAGCTGCCGGGCGACCGCCTCCTCGGAATCACCGTGGCAGCATTGGCCGACCAGCGGCGGTGCGCTGCCCACAAAGACCCCGTCCGCCGGGCTCCACTCGATCACCCGCGGGTAGCGGGCGCTCAGCTCACGAATGCGGCTTTTCTTGGTTTTGGTGCTCATGATTTGGTCTCCTGGATTTTTTGACGGACCTGGCGTTCTTGATAGTGATGGGCGTCCACACCTTCGTGATGGCCGGACAGGATCAACGTGACTCCTTTGGGATGACGAAATTTCCGGTGGCTGCCCCGGGCCGGCTCCGGTACGAATCCGGCCCGGCGCAGATCGGCGATCAGTTCGCGGAGCTTGCGTGGCATTGCGGTATCATGATGGTATCAGCCTGCAGGTCAAGCGGCCGGTGGCGGCCCGAGATGGTGACATCGCCACCATTTTTTACACGCCGGGCTTGCTTCCGCTGGTTGTCGATTTCACGCTCAGTCTGGATTTTCTCCCACCCTTTCAACCTCCACGACCTTTCCCTCACCATGTCCAAAGCCTCCCCCACTCCGACCAAGTCCGCTGCCGTCGCCCCGGCCGCCCACGCCCGCGACAAAAACATTGATCTCGCCCTGTCCGCCATCACCAAGCAGTTCGGCGAGGGCTCGATCATGCGCCTCGGCAGCAATCAAAAGATGAAGGTCGAGACGCTCTCCACCGGCTCGCTGGCCATCGACCTCGCCCTCGGCGTCGGCGGGTTGCCCAAGGGCCGCATCATTGAGATCTACGGTCCGGAATCGTCAGGCAAAACCACCTTCTGCCTGAGCGTCATCGCCGAGGCCCAGAAACGCGGCGGGCTCGCGGCGTTCATCGATGTCGAGCATGCGCTCGACCCGAAATACGCCCGCGTCGTGGGCGTGAAGCTCGACGACCTGCTGGTTTCCCAGCCCGACTCCGGTGAGGACGCGCTGAACATCATGGAGACGCTCATCCGCTCCAACTCGATCGATGTGATCGTGCTCGATTCGGTCGCCGCGCTCATCACCAAGGCCGAACTCGACGGCCAGATGGGCGACATGACGATGGGCAGCCAGGCCCGCCTGATGTCGCAGGCCATGCGCCGGCTCACCGCGGTCGTCAGCAAGACCAACTGCGTGTGCATCTTCACCAACCAGATCCGCGAAAAGATTGGCGTGATGTTTGGCAGCCCGGAGACCACCTCGGGCGGACGCGCGCTAAAATTTTTCTCGTCGGTCCGCATCGACATCCGCCGCAAAGACCAGATCAAGACCCCCGACGGCAAGGTCATCGGCAACCGCACGAAAATCAAAATCGTGAAAAACAAGATCGCGCCGCCCTTCACCGAGGTCGAGTTCGACATCATGTATGACGAGGGCATCTCCCAGATGGGCTCGCTCATCGACCTCGGCATCGAGCACAAGATTTTGGAGAAGAAGGGCGCCTGGATCGCCTATGAGGGCAATCTCGTCGGCCAGGGCCGCGACGCGGCCAAGGCCGCGCTCAAGGCCAATCCGGCGCTCGCCGAAAAGATCACCAAAACCATCCTGGAGAAAGTCACCGTCAAGCCCGGCGAACCGGTCGCGGGCGAGGCGGCGTGAGGCCGGGATTTAACGATAGGTGATGACCTTCGCCGCATAGGCGGCAAATTTCGGGTCGGTCGTAAACACCGGGGCGCGGACGGCCAGGGCCGCCGCGATGATCATCCGGTCAAACGGATCCTCGTGATGCGGTGGCAGCAGCTCGGCGGCGTGGCAGATTTCCGGCGTGAGCGAATCGAGGGACAGCGAGTGGCGGTGACAGACGGCCCGCACGAAACCAAGCACACCGGGCAGGTCGCAGGGCAGCGTGAGCTTGCCCAGCCGCAGTTTCCGCGATATTTCCCACACGGAAACACTGAGCACCACCGGGGCCGGTGCGCGCTGCAGTTCTTTCCGCGCGTCGGCCAGGGTCCAGCGGCCGGCGGCCAGGTCGAGCAGCGCGCAGGTATCAAGCACATGGCTGCTCATGGTTCATCCCGCCATTCGGATGCCCAGATATCCGTGTCCTTGAACTTGATTTTCCCAGACCAGCGCGGATTGGGATTCAGCGTCCGGCTGGCGGGGGTTTCAACGGCCGAAAGCAAAAACGCCTTGCCTCCCCGGCCACGACGGATGACCACCCGCTCTCCGCGCTCCGCCTGGCGCAGCAGTTTGGAGAAATGGTTCTTGGCCTGCAGGACCGTGGTTTCCATGTTGGCCAAGTTGGCCAATTAGGAGGATTGGTCAAACGCAATGTTGGCCCGGTGCGGCCTTGCCATGGCCCCTCCGGGTGCTTCCCTAGTCCATTCCCATGAAAGCCCTGCTCCTTCGCGCCTACCATGAGTTCGAGCTGACCGAATTTCCCGAACCGGAGATCGCCGCCGACGAAGTGCTCGTGCGCGTCAAGGCGTGCGGCATCTGCGGCAGCGACGTGCATGGCATGACCGGCAGCACCGGCCGCCGCATCCCGCCCATCGTCATGGGGCATGAGGCTGCGGGGGTGATCGCCCGCACCGGCAAGGGCGTGACCGCGTGGCATGCCGGCGACCGCGTGACCTTTGACTCCACGATTTACTGCGGCGCATGCGGCTACTGCCGCGCCGGGCAGGTCAACCTGTGCGACCAGCGTCGCGTGCTCGGCGTGTCCTGCGGCGACTACCGGCGGCATGGCGCGTTTGCGGACTATGTCGCGGTGCCGCAGCGCGTGCTTTACCGCCTGCCGGATGCCGTGCCCTTTGAGCAGGCGGCGATGGTCGAGGCCCTGTCCGTCGCGGTGCATGCGGTGAACCGGGCCATGCCGAAGGCCGGCGAGCGTGCCTTGGTCGTCGGTACTGGCATGATTGGGATGCTGGTCATCCAGGTGCTGCGCGCGCGCGGCTGCGCCATGATCATCGCCGTGGACCGTGATGCCGGCCGGCTCGCGGCGGCGAAGCAGCACGGCGCCACGCACACCTTGGTCGCCGGTGCGGACAGCCTTGCGCCCGCGGTGCAGCAGCTTGCCGGCAACGGCGGGGTGGATCTCGCGTTTGAGGTCGTGGGCGCGACGCAGCCGCTGCAGCTCGCGGTCGAATCCGCGCGCAAAGGCGGGCGCGTGGTGCTGGTGGGCAATTTCAGCCCGCGCGCCGAGCTGCCATTGCAGGCGGTTGTCACCCGCGAGCTCACCTTGCTCGGCACCTGCGCCTCCAACGGCGAGTATCCCGAAAGCCTGGAGCTGATCGCTTCGGGCAAAGTAAATGTGAGCAGCCTCATCAGCGCCATCGCGCCACTGACGGAGGGCGCGCAATGGTTTGAGCGGCTGCACCGGATGGAGCCGGGCCTGATGAAGGTCGTGCTCGTCCCGTGAGCGCGCGGATCAAAAATATTTTCAACCACGGATTAACACAAATGATCAGAACAGATCGCGGAGCACGCGGAGCGCGGCCCACGGAGGACATAGGGCAATTCCTCCGTGACCTCGGCTTGGTCTCTCTGTGCCCTCTGTGTCACAACTCCCCGGTTTTTGCTTCATGGCCTCTGAATTTGTCCGTCTCGCGTGGATTGATCCGTGCCATCGCCCGTGAATTCCGTGGTTAATCTTTCATCCTTCATCATTCACCCTTCATCCTTTCATGCCTTCCCCCACCCCGCCCCTGCGTGTCGCCCTCATCGGCTGTGGCAAAGTCGCGCGCTACCATGCCGCCGCGGTGCGCTCGCTGCCCGGCTTGGAACTGGTTGCAGTCTGCGCCAGGCGGGCGGAGTCGGCGGAAACGTTCGCTCGCGAATTCGGCGTGCGGCCGTTTGTCGACGTGGAGAAGATGGTGCGCGAGGCACAGGTGGATTTTGCCATTATCACCACGCCCCACCCGCAACATGCCGACCCGGCGGTGGCGGCGCTGCGTGGCGGCGCGC
Source organism: uncultured Verrucomicrobiota bacterium (assembly GCA_903919625.1). Lineage (GTDB taxonomy): Bacteria > Verrucomicrobiota > Verrucomicrobiia > Opitutales > Opitutaceae > CAIYUN01. The sequence continues at coordinate 2,856 of CAIXIZ010000269.1, read as the reverse complement.
ATGTGCTGATCGAAAAGCCCCTCGCCGCTTCGCTCGCTGACTGTGACCGCATTCTCCAGCAGGCCCGCGCAGCCGGACGGCGCGTGGGCACCATCTCGCAGCGGCGGTTCTATCCGGCCTGTCAGCGCGTCCGTCGCGCGATTGACGGGGGAAAAATTGGCCGGCCCGTGCTCGGCACCGCCGTGCTGCTCGGCTGGCGCGATGCGGACTACTACCGTTGCGACCCCTGGCGCGGCTCCTGGCAGCACGAAGGCGGTGGCGTACTGGTCAACCAGGCTCCGCACATGCTCGACCTCCTGCTCTGGTATTTCGGCGAGATCGAGGAGGTGTCGGGTTACTGGGCCAACGTGAACCACCCCAGCATCGAGGTGGAAGACACGGCCGTGGCCATTGTGCGTTTCCGCAGCGGGGCGCTCGGCAACCTCGTGCTGAGCAACTCGCAAAATCCCGCGCTGCACGGCCGGGTCGTGGTGCATGGCAGCAACGGCGCATCGGTCGGCGTGCAAACGGACGGGGGTGCAATGTTCGTCGCCGGCCGCTCCAACATCCTGGAGGCGCCCTATAACCACCTCTGGCTGGTGCCCGGAGAGGAGCAGAACCTCGAGGCGTGGCGGCAGGAAGACGAGCAGCAGTTTCACGCGGTGGAGCCCATCAGCTATTTTTTCGCGCGGCAGATCGAGGACTTCGCACAGGCGATCCGGCAGAACCGCGCACCAGCCATCACCGGCGACGACGGTCGGCGGACCGTGGAGCTGTTCACCGCCATTTACCGCTCGATGCGCAACCGGTGTTCGGTCCGGTTCCCCTTGGCCGAAGAAACGGGGCGGATGGATTTTGACGGGCGCCTTGACGCGGGCCGCAAGGCGTAATGGTTCGGCCGGGAAATTTACCGCGTGAATTTTCAACCGGCCGATTTCGTTTCCGTCCTGGCCTTCGTGGCAATATGCGGCGCGGTCGTGGCCGCCTTCCTCGGTGGAGTATGGCGGAGTGCCCGGCAAGCGGGCGTGTCTCCAGGACGGCGGGTGTTGCCCGTGACCGTGGGGCTCGTAGTCTGGCTGGGCGGCCTGATGCTTGTCGTGCAAAGTGGCATTGTCGCCGTCTCGCCGATGCCCCGGCTGGCAGTTTTCTTCGTGGTGATAAATTTGGTGAGCATTGGGGTCGGGATTTCGCCGGTTGGTGGCTGGCTGGCGTCCGGCGTGCCCGTCGTCTGGCTGGTCGCTTTTCAAGGTTTCCGGCTTCCGCTTGAAGTGATCCTGCATGCCTGGGCTGGCCAGGGCACCATTCCGACAACCATGACGTGGACGGGCCAGAATTGGGATATTGTCAGCGGTATGGTGGCACTTGTGGCCGCGCCGCTGGCCGGGCGGTGGCGGTGGACTGCGTGGTTCGCCAACGCGACCGGCGCGCTGCTGCTGATCAATGTTGTGCGTGTGGCGATCCTCTCTTCGCCGCTGCCCTTTGCGTGGCCGGTCATGCCGCCGCTGCTGCTCGCGCTGCACCTGCCCTACGCGTTAATTGTGCCGGTCGGCATCGGGGGCGCGGCGCTGGGCCATGTCGTGCTCACTCGCGCGCTGCTCCGGCCGCGGTCGGCGACCGGCTGCGCAGCAGCGACAATCTGAAGGCCAGGAGACGCGCGGCCGAAAAGCAAAAATGTTTTTCTCTCGAGGTATGCCGCAGGCGATGCGCTGGGCGGAACAGCGGGACACGCCGGGATTTTTTTTGCTTCTCACGCCGGGGTCGGCATCAATCACCGGCCATGTCCCGTTTCACCGATACCATCGCCGCGCTGGCGACCCCGACGGGCACCTCGGCGATTGCCGTCGTGCGGGTGAGCGGACCGGCGAGCGCCGGGCTGCTGCGGGAGATTTTCGCTGCAGCTCCCCTGCCCCGCTCGGCACTGCACGCCGACTATCGCGACCAACGCGGCACAACGGTGGACGATGGACTGGTGACGTTTTTCCAGACCCCTCATTCCTATACCGGGGAGGACGCCCTGGAAATTTCCTGCCATGGGAATCCCTTCATCGTGCAGAAGATTCTGGAAGATTTGTTTGCGCGGGGCTGCCGGCCGGCCGAACCCGGGGAGTTCACCCAGCGGGCCTGGTTCAACGGCCGCATGGACCTGAGCCAGGCTGAGGCGGTGATGGACCTCATCCACGCGCGCGGCGAACGCGCGCTCGCCGCCGCGCAGCAGCAATTGCGCGGTGCGCTGGGCCGCCGCATGGCCGCGCTCACCGACGAGTTGCTCAACGCGCTGGCGCGCATCGAGGCCTATATTGATTTCCCCGACGAGGACCTGCCCCCAGAGGACCGCCGCCTCGTGCGCACGGCGTTGGACCACGTTCTTCATGGTACGGGCCAGCTCCTCGCCACGGGCCGCTATGGCGAACTCCTGCGCGACGGCATCAAAACGGTGATCATCGGCGAGCCCAACGCGGGCAAAAGCTCACTGCTTAACCGTCTTGTCGGCTCCGAGCGTTCAATTGTCAGCTCTGAGCCGGGCACGACCCGCGATTTTATCGAGGAGCGCATCCAAGTTGGCCCGCACTGGCTGCGATTGACCGATACCGCCGGCCTCAATCCCACGCCTGCACCGCTCGAAAAACTCGGCATCGCCAAGTCCCTGGAGCGCGCCGCCGCCGCCGACCTGCTGCTGCTTGTGTTCGACGCGACCCGCCCCACCCCGCCGTTGCCCGACGAACTGCGCGTCCTGCTCCGTCCCGCGACCACGCTTGTCGTGTACAACAAAGGCGATTTGCTCGCCCCGGGTGCGAGACCGGTGCCGCAGCTCGATAACCTGTTCGAGTGCGAGCCGGGCGCGCAACCAGGACGCAGCAAGTCTGCGCCGCTACAGTT
>CAIXIZ010000268.1 GCA_903919625.1 uncultured Verrucomicrobiota bacterium | reverse complement strand
GTCGGTGACCAGGTCGCGCAAGTCGCCGGCAGCCATGGTCTGCCTGACCCACCCGGCCAGAGCGGCGGTGCGGTCGCCAATCCAGTCCATCGGGGCCTGCGCCAGGGAAAAAATACTGACAAACAGCAGCGTCATGACGGCGCCAAGCACCAGCCAGCCCCAGACTGGATGGGTGACCACGGCATCGATCCGGTCGCTGGTCGTCGCGCGGGCGGGACCGCCTTCATGTTCGACGAGCCCGGTGCAGAGCTGGCCGATGGCATCATAACGCGAAGTCACCAGGGTGCCGGCCCAATCGGTGCCGGCCGCCTCCCAGCGCTTTTGCCAGCCTTGCAGAATTTCCGTGGTGCGGGCGCTCAGCCGGGTCGAACCGGCGACCCGGACGCTGTCCTGATCGGTGAGCAACAGCAACGCCTCAGCCCGCGCGATGAGCGGAGCCCGGCGGTCATTTTCCGTGAGGGAAGCCTGCAGATCGGTCACCGCCGGGGCGATGGGCGCGGGAATGTCCCAGCGATGGCGCGGCAGGGGCAGGTCGGACCGGCTCATGGCCAGTTTGAGTTCAATCAGCCCTTTGCCCCGGACGGCCTCGCAAGGAATGACCGGGATGCCCAGCTCCTGTTCCAGGCGGGCGGCGCGGATGCGCAGCCCGGCCTGTGTGGCGAGATCCATCATGTTGAGCACCAGGATCACCGGACGGCCCAGGTCGAGGATTTGGTGAACGAGGTAGAGATTTCGCTCGAGATTGGTGGCGTCAACGATGCAAAGAATGCGGTCGGGCTGGGGCGTGTCAGCCCGGCGGCCGAGCAGCACATCGCGCGTGACCGCCTCGTCGGGCGAGCGGGCGGCGAGCGAATAGGCGCCAGGCAGGTCGATGACCGTCAATGGCTGGCCGTGCTGGGTGTAGGCCGTGCCCGCCTTTTTTTCGACGGTGACGCCCGGGTAGTTTCCGACCTTTTGCTTGAGACCGGTAAGCGCGTTGAAGAGGGTGCTTTTGCCGCAGTTGGGGTTGCCGACGAGGGCGAAGACCGGCTGCCGCCGCTCCGCCGGAAGGGAGGATGCGCCGGGGCCGGCAGGCTGAAGATGGGCGGGCACAGGCATGGGCGCAGGATCTGGCCGTTCAATCTTTCAGTGATTCGGGCTGTTCCACCAGCACATGCTCCGCCTCGCTTTTGCGGAGCGTGAGATGGTAGCCGCGCACCCGGATCTCAAGCGGATCCCCGAGGGGTGCCGTGCGGACTAGTGTCACCGTCGTGCCGGGCATCAGGCCCATTTCGCGCAGACGAAGAAAGGCTGACCCGGCCTTGGGAAACTCGCGCACGACACCCGCCGCGCCGACGGCAAGCTCCGACAATTTGACCGTGGTCGCCATGCGTAAAATTAAATCGGGATGCCCACCGCTCAAACCGCGGCACGAATCAACTCGATCACCACATGGCTCGCGGCCCGGTCACTGAGCGCAATCCGCGTGCCGCAAAGCTGGCACAGCAAGGTGCGCTGTCCGGAAATTTTCTCGATCACCACTGACTCGCAAAACCCGATCTCCCGCAACCGCTGACATACTTCGGCTCCCCCTTCGAGGGCACAGACACGGCCCGCCGCACCCACCGGCATTTCGGTCAGCGACATTCGCGGAAGTGGCATTTGAGGAGTGCGATTGGGCACGGGTTGGCTAAAACGATCCCTATTATGATTGAGACTCAGTTTCAATGTCAAACCCAAGATTTGCTTTCTATTTAACTCATTGTGGTGCAATGGGTATCATTCATTATCAAACCGAATATCCAGTTGTTATTGGGGTTGAGGCTCTGAAGATCAATGCCGGCTTAGGGGATACTTGATACTGTTGGGCATTATAGTGCTATCAACTCTTTTAAGTATGCCAAAGGCACTCGCTGGGATAATTATACATGCAGAGGGCTTCCTCCGCCCTTGAAGCAAACAATTGGATTGTGCAGGCAACTAGAATGGGCAGGGTGAGTGCAATTCCTCCCAGCCTTTTCACTTGAAAATTATCCGTTATCTCACCCGTGCCGGGCAGGCGCAGTATGCCAGTGAACAGCCGGGGAGCTCCGCCCTCATCATCGAAGGCGATATCTTTGGGGAATATCACGTGACTTCGCGTCGGGCCGAGGTGGTCAAGCTGCTTGCGCCGGTGGTTCCCGCCCAGCTGATTTGCATCGGCCTCAATTACCGCCGTCACGCCGAGGAAACCAAGGCCAAAATCCCCGATTTTCCCGTCGTGTTTTTCAAGAATGTGGCCGCGCTCCAGCATCCCGGCGAGCCCATCCGCATCCCCACGCATCTTGCCAGTCACGAGGTTGATTTTGAATGCGAACTGGCGGTCGTAATCGGTAAAACCTGCAAAAACGTCTCACGGGCGCGGGCGCTGGAACATGTGCTCGGCTACACCTGCGGCAACGATGTTTCCGCCCGCGACTGGCAGCGTCAGTTCGGCGGCGGGCAGTGGTGCCGCGGAAAATCATTCGATACTTTCGCCCCGCTCGGTCCGCGGCTGGTCACCGCCGGGGAGATTCCCCATCCAAATGCGCTGCGCCTGGCCACCCGCGTCAACGACGAGACGTTGCAGGATTGGAGCACCAGTGATATGATCTTCGATGTGCCCACGCTCATCGAGTTTCTGAGCGGCAGCACCACGTTGCCCGCCGGCACGGTAATCTTCACGGGCACGCCACACGGCGTGGGCATGGCCCGCACTCCTCCGCGCTGGTTGCGCCCCGGCGACACGGTCACGGTCACCATTGAAGCGATCGGCGAGCTGACCAACCCGGTCATGCTGGAAGATGCGTGAATTGGGCCGGGCCAATCCATCCTGCCGGCGGCCCAAAACAGCCATCGGTCCGCGGCAGATTATTGACCCGGCGGCGGAGCAGCCGGCTGGGGCTGCGGTGCCGCCGTAGTGAAGTTGATCGTGCCTCCTTGGGCACCTCCGACGATGACCCGGGTTGCCTGCCCATTCTGGGCGGCAGAGACCGCCGCCGCCGCGTTCTGACCCGGCTGAAGCACAATTTGCTGCCCGTTGACGTTAATGATGCGGGCAGGCTGGGTCTGGCCGTTGATGACCAGGGGAGCCTGTCCGGGCTGGCCGGCCATACCTGGAGCTGAGTTGGGATCCAGAATATTGGGGATCTGCGGCGCCGTGGTCTGCACGATCACCGCTGTCTTGAGTGTGATGGGGGCAACTGCATTGCCGTTCTCCCGGGCAAGCACCACCGTGTCGGGAGTGTCAGCCACCCCCCCCGGATTGGGATGGGTGGGGGTGAAACCTTTGACAATAAATCCGTCGAATTTGCCGCCAACCGCCACCCACTTGGCCGTGCCCGTGGTGGGGTTGTACAGCGAGACCTGGGGAATTTTATCAACGATCACCACCCCATTGAACTCGATGTTCACCCGCTGCTGGGCGCAAACGGCGGCAGCGGAGCAGGCAAAAATCAGCAGCAGGGAACGGCAGGTGGGCATGGCGGGTAAAAGGGTCTGGCGGGGAGAAGGGTGGTCGGCGGAAAGCAAAATGGATTTGGTGTCTGGGCGCAATCTTGATTGTCACAAGACGTCCGCGCACCCAGAGCGGTTTCCTCTAGAAATCGGCGGTGACTTCCTGCTGGCGGCCGGGCGCCAGGGTGACCGGGCCGAGCGCAGTGCATTCCTGCTGGTCGTTTTTGTACAGCCGCACGGTGACGGGCGCAGTGGCATCGGTGGTCTCCCAGCGCCATTTGCCAATGGAGACAAAACTAAGGGGCACACCTTTGTCCGGGTTGAGACCGGGGCCATCGCCACGGATGAAAAGCTTGTTCCCGATGCCGATATAGGCCGTGACGATCAGGCGGGTGGCTCCGTCGGACGAAAGGGCGCTCTCAACGGGTTCAGCCGGCGGCACTTCGGTCCGGGCAGCTTTTGCGGGAGGCTTGGGCGGCGGTGATTTGAAGGCAAAGGGTGCGACGGTGGGGTTGGCAGAGTAGGGAGGATAGGTGACGTTGGTCGACAGGGGGGTATCATCGCCAATGGCCAGATCCAGCATGGAAGTGTTGGCGGCACCGGTCGCCTTTGAGGCGCTGTCGCCAGGGGCGGGTTCGGCAATGGCGGTGGCGGCAGCGGCTTCGCCGGCCAGCGGCAAGGTGGGCGCGGGCTGGAGCTCGGCCGCCGGCGCGGTTTTGGCGCGTTTGCCGCGCTTCGGAGCGGGCGCTGCGATCTCGGCCG
>CAIXIZ010000267.1 GCA_903919625.1 uncultured Verrucomicrobiota bacterium | reverse complement strand
GGCGCTGCATCAGCCCGTGCTCCATCTCGGGATCAGTGACCGCGAGCTGCATCCGGACCGTCTCCGGGCCGACTTTGATGGCAAACCAGTCAGCGATGGTTTTCGGCGCAGATCCGGCCGCCGGCGCCGGGCTGGCGGCCGCCGGCGGCTTGCCGCCGCCACAGGCGGCCAGCATGAGCGCCACGGCCGCCGCCAGGAGGAGCCAGGAGCGCCGCCCGATTCGGGCAGAAACGAGATTTGCGTTTGTCATCGGGCGTGTGGCTAATCACCTGTCCCTCAAAACACAACCTTCCCGTGGCCCGCCCCGCTTTTCCTCCGCTCCTTTACGCCGATACCGCGCGCAGCGCCGACCTGCTTTATTTCGGGCGCTTTGATGTCCCCGATCCGTTCATCGCTTTTGCCGCCCGCGGCAGGAAAGTCGCCGTGCTGAGTGCGTTGGAATACGGCCGCGCCAAAAAATCCTCCGGCTTCGACCGCGTGCTCCCGTTGGAGCCGTGGCTGGAAAAAGCCCGCGTCGCCTTCCCGCGCACGAAAGTGGGAGCGGCCGAGGTCATTGCCGTGCTTGCCCGCCGGCAGCGGTTGCGCGGTTTTACGGTGCCGGAGGATTTTCCGGCCGGCCTGCTCGACCGGCTGCGGGCCCATGGCCTGAAAATCAATGTTGCCGCCGGCGCGTTTTTTCCGGAGCGGGAGCTGAAGACTCCGGCCGAGGCTGCCGCCATCCGCGAAGGCAACCGGTGCAGCGCACTGGGCCTGGCGGCCGCCGAGCGCCTGCTGCGGGCCAGCCAGGTCCGGGGGAACCGCCTTTTCCATCAGGGAGCCCCGCTTACCTCGGAGCGTCTTAAGGTTGCCATCGAGACGGCCTGCCTTGAGGCCGGCGCGCTGTCCGTCGGCACGATCGCCGCCGGGGGCGACCAGGCCTGCGATCCCCATGAGCGTGGCTCCGGGCTCCTGCGTCCGCATGAGCTGATCATCGTGGACATATTTCCCCGCGTCAGCGCCACCGGCTATCACGGCGATATGACCCGGACCTTTCTCAAGGGCCGGGCCAGTGACGCCCAGCGCCGGCTCGTCGCCGCCGTGCGCGACGCCCAGCTGGCCGCGCTCAGCCGGGTGCGCGCCGGGGCAAACGGGCGCGACGTCCACGCCGCCTGTGTGGCGTTGTTTGCCCAACGGGGCTATCAGACCAAACGCACCGCCCGCGGCTCGGTGGGGTTTTTCCATGGCACCGGCCACGGCCTCGGCCTCGCTGTGCATGAGCCACCCCGCATGAGCAGCACCGTCGATTATGTCTTAAAGCAGGGATCGGTGGTTACCGTCGAACCGGGGCTCTACTATCCCGGACTGGGTGGCTGTCGCATTGAGGACGTCGTCCAGGTCACGGCACGCCAGCCAAGGATGTTATCCAGCTACCCCTACGTCTGGGAGCTGCGCTGATCGTTTGCCGGTCTGCCTTTCATGCCCGAACTCGCCGAGGCCGAATTCTTCCGTAAACGCTGGCAGCAGGCCGCGGTCGGACGGCGTGTGACCGCGGTGCTCGCGCATCGCCGGGCCAGGATTTTTCGCGGCTCCAATTTGGTCCGGTTGCAGCGTGCGCTGACGGGCGCAACCCTGCTTGGTTCCGCGGCGGCGGCGAAGCAGATGCTCTTCCGTTTCAGCGGTGGGGCGTGGCTTGGCGTGCACCTCGGCATGAGCGGCGAACTGCGCGTGGCGCCGGCGGGATACCGTCAGCAAAAGCATGACCATCTCGTGCTCCGCACCGCCGCCGCGACGCTCGTGTTTTCCGACCCGCGGATGTTTGGGCGCGTGCAATTTCACCTCGGTGCGCTGCCTCCGGAGTGGTGGACGAAAATCGCCCCGGCCATCCTGTCGCCTGCGTTCACCCTTGCGGCGGTCGCGGCGTTTCTGCACCGGCGCGCCGGCGCGCCGGTCAAGGCCGTGCTGCTCATGCAGGAGCGTTTTCCCGGGGTGGGCAACTGGATGGCCGATGAAATCCTCTGGCGCGCGGCAATTCATCCGCAGCGCCGCGCCGGAACGCTGCGCCCCGCCGAGGTGCGTGCGCTTTGGCGCGAATGCCGCCACGTCGCGCGCCTGGCGCTGGCCACCATCGCCGGGCGCAGTGACAGCCTGCCGCCGGATCTCAACGTCAACATCCCGCGTTCCTGGCTGTTCTGGCACCGTTGGGAGGACGGAGGACGTTGTCCCAAAACCAAGGCGCCGCTCGTCCGGGCCACCATCGGCGGGCGCACGACCTGCTGGTCCCCGGCGCGGCAAAAACTGCGCCGACCATGACCACCCCGGCCAGGCATCGTCTCGATGAGCTCCTCGTCCTGCGCGGGCTGGCGACGACGCGGGCGCAGGCAAAAGCGCTGATCATGGCCGGCCGGGTGCTCCTGGGCACGGAGCGGCTCGACAAGCCCGGCAAGGAATATCCGGCTGACCTGGACCTAAGCCTGGCGCAACCGCCGCGGTTCGTCAGCCGGGGCGGGGAGAAATTGCAGGGCTGGCTCGGCCGTTACGGCCTCGGCCTGCGGGGCGCGCATGTCCTCGACGTGGGCGCCTCGACGGGCGGTTTCACCGATTGTGCGCTCCAGGCCGGGGCGGCCGATGTGGTGTGTGTGGATGTGGGCCGCGCGCAGCTGCACGCCAGGCTTCGCGCCGATCCGCGCGTGACCAATCTGGAGCAGCTTAACGCGCGGCACCTGCGCGCCACCGATCTGCCGCGGGCAGAATATGACGTGATCGTCATGGACCTGGCGTTTATTTCATTGCGGGCCGTGCTGCCTGCCGTGTGGCCCCTGCTGCGCGCCGGCGGCACGCTCGTCGCGCTGGTGAAGCCGCAGTTTGAGGCGGGCAAGGCCGAAGCCGACAAGGGCCGGGGCGTCATCCGTGATCCGGCCGTGCAACAGGCTGTGCTTGCCGGAGTGACGGCATTTGCCCTGGCCGAGCTGCCCCATGCGGCGCTCATTGGCACCATGGATTCGCCGATTGCGGGCGGTGACGGCAACCGCGAGTTTCTGCTCGGTTTGCGCAAAGGGGCGTGATTCCAACGCCGCAACCTGCCAGGCGGGTCCCGGAAGAGGAACGCGCGTCCCTTTCCATCATTGGTTCTGATTTCCCGAAACGGTTTCGGCTTGGTTGGTGTAGGGGCGTCGCTTGACGACGCCCGGATCGGCTATCGAGACCGGGCTCCTTCCTAAAATTCGCCCAGAAAAGTGTCACTTAATAAGTGACACTTCGCTCATGGGCTCTCCGCCAACGAAGTCGGAGTTTGATCCGTTCACCCAACGGAATGGCGCCAGTTCAATTTAAACCGCACTATGCTTTGTCGCTCGCGCTGGCCAGCGAAGGAGCGAGCGGCACATCCTTCAGTTTGATCCCGGCCAGCTTGCTGACGATCAGATCGGCTTCACCCGACGCGACATCGGCCAGAGTAAAATCTTCATGGATGTCAATTGCCCCGACCACTCCGGCCGGCAGCCGGGTGACGCCGGCGATTTTGCCCACAATATCCCCCGGTGTGACCAGTTGGGCGCGGCCGACATTGAAACGCACCACGGTCATGCCCGGCTCACGTCCGGTCCGCGGTTTGCGCTCATATTTCGCCTTGCGTGGTGCTCCGGATTCGCCTGCGGCAACTGGCAGGACCGGGGATGAAATGGGCTGGCTCGCATGGGCCTTTTTAGCTGGTGCGCTGGCTTCGCCGCGCTCCGCCATTTTGGGGGCGGCGCCCACCGCCGACTTGGTTTTCTTCGCCACCCACGCGGGCAGGGAGGCAGGGACAGCCGGCTTCCCGTGGTCGGATTTGGCGGTCGCGCGTACTGCGGCCGCATGGGGCGGCGGGCCGCCATAGCGGGCCTTGGGGCGGGCGTCGGGTGCGGTGGGGTCGGGAGCGACCCGGGCGACCGGCGCCATCGGCCCGGCGGCATTGCCTTTGGTTGCGGGCGGTTTGCCTGGCGTTGTCGCGGGTGCGCCGGCGCCCCCTTGGAGCAGATGGATCAGCGCGGAGCAAATGTCGGTGCTGGCGTAGCCCTGGTCGAGCAGACGGTCAATCATCCGGTCGTGCGGCTTGAACTGCTTCGACTCCAGCGTGGCGCGGATTTTTTCAAAAAATACGTTGGCTCTCGCCTCGTCCACCTCGTCGAGCGAAGGGATGCGTTCGCGGCGGATGTCGAGGCGCGCCCAGCGCACCATGCTCTGCAGTTTGTAGATCTCCTGGCCGGAGACGAAGGTGAACGCCCGGCCCGACTTGCCCGCGCGGCCGGTGCGGCCGATGCGGTGCGTGTAATCCTCGGCGTCATTGGGCAGGTCGAAGTTGAACACGACCTCCAGGTCGTCCACATCGAGCCCGCGGGCCGCCACATCGGTCGCGACGAGAAACTCGAATTTGCGCTCGCGGAACTTCTGCATCACCCGGTCGCGCTGGGCCTGCGAGATGTCGCCGTGCAGGCGGTCGGTCGCATAGCCGCGCGCGTGCAGGTGCTCATCGAGCTCGTCCACCATGATCTTGGTGCTGCAAAAGATGATGCCGTAGCGGAAATCATGTACATCGATCAGCCGCGTGAGCGCCTCGATCTTCGAGCGCCGGTCGACCTCGAAATAAATCTGCTCCACCTGGGGCGCATTTTGCGCGACCGACTCGATCTTGATCCACGCCGGATCCTTGGAGTAGCGGCTGATCAGGTCCTGGATCGCCCGGGGGATGGTCGCGGAAAAAAACAACAGCTGCCGCGCGGCCGGCACCGACTTGAGGATTTTCTCAATGTCGTCGCGGAAGCCCATGTCCAGCATGCGGTCGGTCTCGTCGAGCACGACGAGCTTGAGCTGGTCGAGCCGCAGCGTGCCGCGTTCCATATGGTCCATCACGCGGCCGGGTGTGCCGATGACCACCTGCGCCCCCGCCGCCAGCGCGCGAAACTGCCGCTCATAGCTCTGGCCGCCATAGATGGGCACCGCCGAGAGGCCGCGCTTGAAGAAGGACAGCTTGCCCACCTCCTCCGCCACCTGGACCGCCAGCTCGCGGGTTGGGCAGAGGATGAGAACCTGGACGGCGCGCAGCTTGACGTCCACGCGTTCGATGGCGGGGAGGGCAAAGGCGGCGGTCTTGCCCGAACCCGTCGAGGACTGGCCCACGACATCGCGGCCGGACAGAATGGCGGGGATGACCGCCGTCTGGATCGGCGAGGCTTCCTCAAAGCCCATCTTGGCGACTGCCTTGAGGGCGTCGGGCGAGAGACCAAGGGCGGCAAACGGAAGTTTTTCCATGCAGCACGATGCACGAACCGGCGGCAGGTGGCGAGTGCGCATTTGCCCGCGGGATTTTCCGGCATGGACTTCCGCCAGGGCACGAACAAATTGTCCCTTGTGAGCGACGAACCCACCATGCCCGGCCCGGCGGCCGAGGCCATCTTTCGGCAGGCACTCGAGCGGCTGGTGCCGGAGGAGCGCGCCGCGTATCTCGCAGAGGCCTGTGCGGGCGACGCCCCGTTGCGGGCCGCGGTCGGGGTTTTGTTGCGAGCCTATGACGAGCGCGTGCTGCGTGAGCTGACTCTGCCCGGCCCAGCCCCGGCCAAGGTCACTTTGAGCGAGGGTCCCGGCAGCATCATTGGGCGTTATCGGCTGATGGAAAAGATTGGCGAGGGCGGCTGCGGGGTCGTGTTTCTGGCCGAACAGACCGAACCGGTGCGTCGCAGCGTTGCCCTCAAAATTGTCCGCCTCGGCATGGATACCGAGGAGGTGGTGGCCCGGTTTGAGGCGGAGCGGCAGACCCTCGCGATCATGGAGCATCCGCACATCGCCCAGGTGCTCGATGCGGGCGCGACCCCGGCCGGCCGGCCCTATTGTGTCATGG
>CAIXIZ010000266.1 GCA_903919625.1 uncultured Verrucomicrobiota bacterium | reverse complement strand
CAGCGCCAAAATTGAGAGCGAGCTGATCGACCTCGCGCCCGATGAGGCCAAGGCCTTTCTGAAAGATCTCGGGGTCGACGATTCCGGGGTGTCCGCGCTCATCAAGGGCACCTACGCGCTGCTCGGTCTGATGACTTACTTTACCGCCGGCGAAAAGGAAGTGCGGGCCTGGACCATCAAACGAGGCTGGAAAGCGCCCCAGGCCGCCGGCGTGATCCATACCGATTTTGAAAAAGGCTTCATCAAGGCCGAGATTGTCTCGTACGACGACCTGACGCGCCTCGGCAGCGTCGCCGCCGCGCGCGAAGCCGGGAAGTATCGCCTTGAGGGCAAGGAGTACATCTTCGCCGACGGCGATGTGGCGCTGTTCCGCTTTAATAACTGAGTGCTGCCTCTATGGCAGTCCATACATCTCGACGATAAGCTCACGCAACATCATGGCGTCGCCAGATGTTAACCTGTCCACTTTTTTGACCAGCCGCAGCGTGCTGATCGTGCGAATCTGATCCACGGCGATTTCCGCCGGCTTGCCCACACCGCGCACTCGGATGCGCGAGCGCCAGGCCGGGTGCAGCTTGGTTGTCAACGGGCATACGACCACCGTCTCGGCATGATGATTCATCGCATCCATGCTCACGACCACCACGGGGCGCGTCTTGGCGATTTCGCGCCCCACCGTCGGATCGAGGGCAGCAAGGTAAATTCCGTAGCGGACGGGGGTCATCGGTCGAGCGCGGCCAGCCCGTCATCCATCGCGGCGGCAAAATCGGCGAACTCATCACCCGCCTTGCGCTGCTCCGCGCCCGTCGCGCGAAACGTGGCCTCCCACGATAGCCGTCCGTCGCGCTCGGGTCGCAGCAAGATGCCAGCCGCGGTGCGCTCGGCCACGACCGCATGGTGGATGCGATAATGCGCGAGCAACGGGGCGGGCAGCCGCACGCCCCGCGAGTTGCCGATGCGGACGACCTTGAGTGTCTGGGTTTGCATGGGTGATTACGGTGATCACATCGCCCCGCGAGTCAAGCCCCCCAATCCGACGGCGAGGTGGCGCTGTTCCGGTTTAACAACTGAGCCGCCCCTTTGCAGGGATGCCGCCTGCCCGATTGAACGGGCCTGCGCCGTAATGTGATCCAATGACTGCGCCGCACCTAAGGGGCGATGGGCACGAACTCTTTCCTGCCGTCTGAATCGGTGATATAGACTCCGACCGGGTTATGGTTCGCGTCATACAGCACTGTGCTGGTTTTTCCGGCGGCGATCGCCACGGGGGGTGCAGGAGTCGGAGATGGCATGGAGGGGGCGGGCTGGCTGGCGTAAACCTGCATGGGCGCCGGCTCAGGCATCACGGCCATCTGTACCGGTGGCACGACGATGCACTCGCTGAGCACGACTCCGGTCGGGGACGACTGATAGGCGATGACCGCACCCGGCGGCACCCGGCGGACCAAGACGACGGGTTCACCCCGCGGGCCGGCAGCCACCAACGCCACATTTTGGGGCAAGGCTTCAGCGACAAAATACCCTTGCGGTACGTAAGAAACCACCGCCACCTGCGGCTGAACTGCATACAGGGTGGTGTGCACCGGGAGACCCAGGGTTGCGGCCAGCTCGATACTGGTGAGCTCGCCGAGCCCCCACGCTAGGGAGTTCACGGTCGGACGCAACAGCAGATCGAGAAACGTTTCCCGCCGCTCGATCAGTCGCCCGGCAGGGCCCTCCCGCACAAAACGAAACTCCTCTCCCTTCGGGCCGGCGCGAAAATGCGGCCCAGAACGCGAATTTTCAATGATGACCCGCAGATCATTACGGTGCGGCGGCATCGGCGGCATCGGCTGGGCTTTGATCAGCGGGGACAAGGCTCCGGTGAGCAGGAGAGCTGCCAGCAGGCCGCTGGCCTACGGCCGGATTGGCATGCAACGGAACATATCGTGATTCAGAGATGATATCTTCATGTG
>CAIXIZ010000265.1 GCA_903919625.1 uncultured Verrucomicrobiota bacterium | reverse complement strand
CGCTGGCGGCGGGCGGCGGGGATGACTGGGACGGCTCGGCTGATTTCATATCGCCGAAAGCCTGCTGCGCGGAATTGGGTGAAGGCTGGCCCGGTGACTGGGCTTTGCCATCGGAAGCCGACGGACTGGACTGATTTTGTCCGTCGGATTTCTGGGGGGAATCCGGCTGGTTTGATTTATCCGCCTGGGACTGATCCTTCGACTGGTTCTGATCCTTCGACTGGTTCTGGTCTTTCGACTGGTTCTGATTGTCCGGTTTCTGATCCTTCGGCTGGTTTTGCTGTGATTGATCCTTTTGGTCCTGGGAGGATTTTTGCTCATCAGGCTTGTCGAGTAATTTTTCCAACTCCGTCCGCAGCGCCGGCCAGTCGGCAGCATTGGCATCAAGCTTGGCCCCCAGGGTCACTGCGGCCAACGCATCGCGCACGGGACCTTCGGGGACGGGCTTCTGGCCGGACTTGAGCTCGCCGCCCCAGGAGAGAGTGTCGTTGGCGAGGCCGGCCCAATCGCCCGCCGCAGGTGCCACGGTCGCAGCCAGATTGCCGACGGTGTGCGCCAGATGTGCCGTGGGGGAGAGATCGGTGCGTTCGACGGCGCGGACTGAGCTCGGGACCAGGAGACAGGCGAGGGCAAACAGCAAAGCAGGCAGAAGCGGAGTGGAGGCAGGAGAGGCAACCTCTCCTGGCTCCAGCCGCCCATTTCCCGCTGCGGTTGCGAGAAGCAACGCGCGTGGCTTGGGCCGGACCGGGAACTCGCGCCAGAAGCTCCAGATCAAAAGCAGCAGCGCCGGAGCGAGCGCCCATTGGAACCGTTCGGCCAGCCGCGTGTGGCCCGATTCGCGGAAATGGCCGCGTTGGCCGCGCTCGACAGTGGCCTGCAGGAGCTGGGCCAGATCCACCCAACTGCTGGCATCGGCATAGACCCCGCCCGTCTGATCGGCCAGTTCGCGCAAGGTGGAACTATCGAGCTTGGACATCACGACGGCGCCGCGCTCGTCCTTGACATAATTGCCCGCGCTATCGGGGATCATCGCGCCCTCGGCGGTGCCGACTCCGAGGCTGATGACACGGATGCCCTTCGCCTTGAGGTCGGCTACCCGCGGCTTCCAGGTATCGTCCTCGGCCTCGCCGTCGCTGAGAATGATGAGGAACCGGTCGGCGGCGTCACCGTTGCCGAAAGCGGCGATCGCCGTGTCGATGAGCGCAGGATAATTGGTGCCGCCTTCGGGCAGGTAGTCGGTATTGAGGGCCGGGAGAAATTCGCGCAGGATCTCATAGTCGGCGCTGAGCGGGCTTTGGAGAAATGCGGTGCCGGAGAACACCACCAGGCCGACCCGTTCGCCCGAAAGTTTCTCAAGCAGGCTGCTGACCAGCAGCCGGGCGCGTTCGAGCCGCGACGGTTTCACGTCGGGCGAGAGCATCGAGCGCGAGAGATCCATTGCGACGATGATCTCGCGAGCCTGCTCAAACACCGGTTCCTCCAGCCGGCCCCATTGCGGACGAGCGAGCGCAACGATCGCCAGGGCCAGGCCGACCGCCAGCCGCCAGCGGACCCGAAGGACGGACGGCGCGACCGACCAAACCGTGCGGGTAAGTTCCAGGGCCCGCACTCCCGCCTCGCCGCGCAGAATTTTCGGGTGCAAATCCCGCGCCGACTGATGGCGGCGGGTCAGTTCCCAGCCCAGCCAGAGCGTGGGGGCGAACAGGAGCCAGAGGACATGGGGCCAGGCGAAAGTCATGCGGAGATATTCCCAACGCCAGATTTTAACGGCCTGTCAAATTCCAATGGGGAAACCACTTTCCGGCCGTCGGGCAGCGCGGTGCTGCGTTCGGCCGCCGGGAAAATCATGGGGTGAATGGGCATGGGCGTTGAGAAGTGCGATGCGTCAGGTCGGCAGGGCCGCTGGCCGGACCATGCGGGGCCGCCCGCTGATCGCAGCGAGCGCCATGCACGCGAGACCGGGCACGGCCAGCCAGGGAAACAGTTCGGTCGTCAGGAGATAGCTTTTTGACTGGAACTCGATTTTCTGAGTCTGGTCAATTGCCGTGAAGGCCGATTCGATGGTGCGGGTGTCGGCTGCCCGGTAAAAATGTCCACCCGTCTGGTCGGAAATACTGCGGAGCAGATTTTCATCCAAATCCGCCGGCATGTTTTGGTAGATTTTCCTCCCCCGGTTATCGAGGACCGGTTCAAGCTTGTCGTTCAACATGGGCATGGGAGCGACCCCATCGACCCCGGCGCCGATGGTGTAAAGCGGCACGCCGCGCGATTTGGCGATGTCGGTGGCCTGCTGGGGTGAGAGGGCGCCGCTGTTGTTGCTGCCGTCGGTGAGCAGCACCACGAACGCCCCGAGGCGGCGGCCGTTGGCCTCGTGCGCGGCCTGCTCGAGGCGGGTCAGGGCGATGCCGATGCCATCACCGATGGCGGTGCTGTTGGGCGGCACCACGCCGATTTTCAGGCGGCCTACCTGGCCGGCGAGCCAGTCGTGGTCGAGCGTCAGCGGGGCGAGGGTGTAAGCCTGCGCGCCAAAGACCACGACGCCGATGCGGTCGTTGGGGCGGTTGTTAATGAAGGCCTGGATGACCGGCTTGATGGCCTGGAGCCGGTTCAGCCGTTCACCATCTTTTTCATAGTCCTCGGCGAGCATCGAGCCGGAAAGGTCGATGCACAGCATGATGTCGTAGCCCTGGCTGTGAATCTCCCGTTTGTCCTCAATGCGTTGCGGACGCGCCAGGGCCAGGACGAACAGGCTGAGGGCGAGCGTGGCCAGCAAGGTGCGCCAGCGCGCCGGGGCCACGGCCGACGGCCGGTGCCACATGGCCGCAAACGGCACCAACAACACCGGCACCGACCTCCGCCCGCGCAGCCAGAGCACCAGCGGGATCAGGAGCAGCGCCAGCAACCAGGGCTCGTCGTGGAAAACAATGTCGTGCATGGCGGTTCCTCAGTGACGGCCGCCGGAACGCATCCGGGCGTGAAAAAAGCGCACGAGCGCATCGAGGCGGTTTTCGTCCGTGCCGACCGCGAGGCGGCTTTGCGAATCGGGGAAAAGCGTGGTCCAGGTTTCCTCGCGCTGGCGGCGCCAGCCGGCATGGGCGGCGCGCTCGGCCGCCGAATTTTCCAAGGTCACCAGCCGGCCCGCGACCGGATCGTAGGCGGCCATCTCCCCCTCGGCCGGCAAGGCCCGGTCCCAGGGATCATCCACCCGAAAGCCCATCGTCTGATAGCGGCGCTGCAGCACCGCCCAGCCGTCCGGTGGCGGGCGCGGGGAAAAATCGCCCAGCCAGATCAGGATGCTGTGACGCGGGGCCACGCGGGTGATGAGCTGCCAGGGTATGCCCGCGGCCGCGGGAGATGAGGCGGCTGTGCCCGTGGCCGGCCTCCGGGAGGGTTGGGCCAGCGACGGGGCCGGTGCACCGAGCAGGCTGGCGGCCGCGTGCATGATGGGGCCGCGACCGCGCACCGGCTCACGCAGCAGATGCCCGTCGGGCGTGATGTGCACAAAGCCGACCCGGTCGCGGTTGACGGCGCCGAGCAGCATGACAAATCCGGCCAGTTCCAGCAAAGCCTCACGCTTTGACTCTGCGCCGGAGCCAAACTGCAGGCTGGGCGTGTCTTCAAACACCACGAGCACCGACACCTCGCGCTCCTCGACAAATTTTTTCCGGTAAGGCTCGCCCAGGCGCGCCGTGACATTCCAGTCGATGTCGCGCACATCGTCGCCAAATTCATAGCGCAACACCTGGTCGAATTCCATGCCGCGGCCGCGAAAGGCCGAGCGATACTCGCCGCTGAGCACGTTTTCGACCGCGTGGCGCACGCGCCACTCCAGCCGTCGCAGCAGGGCGAGCGGGGCATGGGGCGGGGCGGCGTTGGATGCAGTCATGGTGGTCTCAGTCTGAGCCTTTCATCCTTCTGTCATTTATTTGGCATGGGCGGGCACCGGGGTGGTCGCGATCACCTCGGCCACGATTTTGGCCGGGGTGAGCTCCTCGGCCTCCGCCTCATAGGTCAGGCCGACCCGGTGGCGGAGCACATCGGCCGCCAGCTCCTGCACCAGGGCGGGACTGACGAAATCTTCGCCGCGCAGCCACGCCAACGCGCGGCCGGCCTGGTAGAGCGCAAGCGAAGCCCGCGGCGATGCACCGAAGCTCAGCTGGCGTTTGCGGCCCGCCGCCGGCTCGGCCCGGAGACGGGTGGCGCGCACGAGGGCGAGGATGTAGCTTTGCACGGCCGGCGCCACATGGACCTGGTCCACCGCATGGCGGAGCTGGAGCAGCTCCTCGCCGCCGGACACCGGCTTGAGCTCGGGCTGGCGCGTGACCTGGCCCCAGCGCTGCAGCATCATCGTTTCGTCGGCCAGTGCGGGATAGTCCACGATGAGCTTGAACAGAAAACGGTCCGTCTGCGCCTCGGGCAACGGATAGGTGCCTTCCTGCTCAATCGGGTTTTGGGT
>CAIXIZ010000264.1 GCA_903919625.1 uncultured Verrucomicrobiota bacterium | reverse complement strand
CCGACATAACCACCGCCACCCTCGATGAAGCGCCGGAACACGGCGCGCTGCGCGTCATTTTCAAACGCCTCGTTGTTCGAATTGGCGAAAATCAATGCCGCGTATTGCTTCAGGTTCGCATCGGTAAAAACCTCGGGCTTGTCGGTTGCTTCCACTACGAAGCCGTTCTCCTGTCCGAGCCGTTTGATCAGGGCGACACCCGTGGCAATATTGTCATGGACGTAGCCCTTGCCGTCGGGAGTGTAGTTCCGGGTATAGACCAGCACATGCGGCGCAGGTGCGGCGGCAAACAGTCCGGGCACCAACGAACACAGCAGGCAGGAGAGAAGGATTTTTTTCATGGGGTGATGACTTGGGATCGGACGGCCAACGATGGGCAGAGGCTGGATGTCGAAAACGTTTCCGGCGAGGCAAAATCTGCTCAGGGATCGGACGCGCGCTGCACCGGAAGCGAACCGCCGTCGACCCACTCGCTCTCAACCATCTCGATGCGCGGGTTGGCCGGGATGCCGAGGTCGCGGTTCGTAATCCGCGCCGCCAGCAGCTCCACGGCCCATGCGCCCATCAGCGGCTGGTTCTGCTGCAGGCCGGAAAAGCCGGAGCCCTCCAATATCTGGCTGAGCACCGCGACGCCCAGGTCACGCGGTACGCGCACGCGGTTCCGCCGCAGTACCGTGCGCAGCCCGGCGATCATGTCGTAGAGGTGGACGAAGACGAGCACATCGGGCCGTTCGCGCCCGATCCACGCCATGAGCGGCTTCTCCTCGACGCGTTCGAGCAGATGGACTGGCAGGGCCCGGCCCGGGCCGAGCCGGTGTTCGCACCAGCCCAGATAGGCGGCGGTATGGGCGTGGCCGCTACGTTCTTCCTCATACCGGCCAAGCACAAGGCCGGGCCGCCGGTAGCCGAGCTGATGGACGCGTTCGAGCACGTTGACAGTGTCGTTGTAAAAATGACTCGTCACCCGGTGCAGCGGCGTGCGGATGCTCAGGCCCACCGTCACGATGGCATAGGCGTCGAGTTCAGCGGGAAATTCCTGGTCGAGATCCGGGCTGCCAAAGCTCAGCAGCCCCTCGATGCCACGCGCATCGAGGATGCCGCGAAACCGCCGGTAGGTCATGCCCGGCGCGCGCAGCCACAACGGCTCCAGCCGGTACCCCAGCTCGTCGGCGCGGCGGCTCATGCCCTCATAAATCCGCGTGAGATGCCGTGATGTCTCCCACGGGCGCGGACCGTCATAAAACGAGATGACCCCAAAGCAGGCCTGCTGTCGCACCTCGCGGGGTCGGCGGAGGTGCGTCATCATGGCGACGACCTTGGCATCGGGCCGGTAACCCGCCTGAGCGGCGAGCTGCCGGACCCGCTGGCGGGTCGCCACCGACACCTTCGGGCTGTCGCGCAACGCCAGTGAGACCGCCGAGGGCGAGAGCCTGGCGAGCCTGGCGAGGTGGCGGAGATTCATGGGGTGAACAGTTGACCTAAACCCCGGTGAAGGGCAAGTCACGAACGGATCGGGCGGTGACGCGCCTGAACCATGCCGGCCGGGGTTGGGGGGCCGACGTGCCGGGGCAAACCCCGGCCTGCATTCCAAACTCACCCCCTGCCCGATCAATCGAAATTCAACTCATAATCGGGTGCCCGGGCGTTGCAGGGCTGGTCCAGATCGGCCAATGGATAACGCAGCGGGCTCGGGGTGATTGGGGCGGGGGCCAGCTGCCGGTTGAGCCAGGTGACCTCCAAGGCATTGGGTATGCCCGTTCCCGGCAGCAAGAACTCGTAATTGTTGCCATGCACATGTGCCACGGCGAAGTCGGGTGCAAGCCGCGCCGCCGTGTCAAGCAAGCCGTCCCAATGGTTCGCCAAATCATGAAATTCGACCACCAGACATGAGATTCGGCCGAGCAGCGGCCCGACCTCGCGGAGGACCGCATACTCCGCCCCCTCGATGTCGATCTTCACAAATACATCCGGCTTGGCCGCCGGGACAGGACCGTAGGATTGAAACAGCTCCGTCAAGGTAATGCCCCCGGGCATCGGACGGGCAACGAGCATCTTGCGCAAGAAAATCTCCCGGCCAAAAAACCGGATAAAATCGGGGACTTTGTGGAAATACGCCCATTTTTTGGCCACGCGTTTGAAATCCAGCATGAGCCCGGCCCCGATAATTTGAAAAATCCGGGGGAAGGAGCGCCACAGCAGCAAACCCAACCCCGCACTGCCATCCACCCCGACGACCCTGGCCTCGGGTCGGAGCCGCTTGAAATCCTGTTCAAAAGACCAGTCATCGTGAATCCCGATGCCCAGGAGCAGCTTGCTGGGCGCGAGCGCGGCGCCCGGTATGACATATCCGCCGTCATTGTCCCGGCCCAACCGGATCAGGGGGCCGGTCTCCTGCGGTTGCAGGCAGCGGAGTGAAAGCGGGGGGCGGGCTGGTGGAACAGACATGAGGAAAGGGAAGGATCCTTCAGGGGAAATCGGCCGAGATTTCCCGGACCAACGTCCGGGCGAAGTTCTCCTCCGAGAAAATGGCGGCCGCCCCGGAACGGATAAATTCCGCCGCCGCGTGCTGCAATTGGGTCCGCTCCTTTTCTCCCATCGTGAGCAGATGCCCGACAATGGCGTGGGCATGGGAAAAGATCCGCGCATCCACAAAGCAGCCCGACGGGATGACCTCGGCGACTTCCTTCGGCCCCCAATAGACCGGAACACAGCCCGTCCGCATGCAGTCAAAGATTTTCTCCGTGATGTAGCCCGGGATATCGGCGGCATTCTCATAGCAAATGCAGAACTTGGCCTCACGCAGCAGGGCATCTTTGTCCGCAATCGGGCCGCGCCAGCTGGGAAAAGGGCTTCGGGCCGGGGCCGGCAACCGTTTGCGCAGGCTGCCGAGGAGCCGGCCCCATTTGCCGGGGGCAGCCGGTGCATATTCCCAGCCACGGCCGTAAAGGCTGAAAAAATCCGGTGCCGCCGCCTCGAAGGCGCGGATGATCTCGCAACGCCGGGCATGGAGGTCACGGCGGTCCTGGACGGCCAGCGACTTGTTGGAAGCGACCATGACACATCCCTTCGGTCGCAGCGCTCCGGCCGGAGCCGGGGCCGGGGTCAGCCGGTTGGGATAAGGCAGCAGCACCGCGCGAGGCACCGGTCCGGGCTGGTGCCCCAGGCTTTGCACCAGGGCCGGATTCCAGGTGAACACCTTTTGGTAACGCCGGAGAGCGGCCGGATCCTCATTGCGTGGCCGCACCAGGGCATTTTCATATTGGTAGACATAGCCGGGGGCCCGGGGCGACCGGCGTTGGACATTGATGTGCAGCTCAAACAGCACCTCATGACCGGCATTGCAATCGGGCGTGTTCAGTTCAATCTCCCGGTCCAGAAAGAGCTCCCGCAGCCGGGTGAAAGGCAGGTGAAATTGCCTGGAGAGATCACCGCCGCCCATGGCAAACAGGTGATTCTCCCGAAACCGCTGGTAGATGATCGACGCACGACGCATGGGAAAAACCAACCCAGGCCGGAAACAAATGGCAATGGTGTTGGTGAAGATCTCGCCCGTCCTGCCGCTGGCGGCACCGCCCCGGCCGAACCTCGCGCCCTCCGGATGAGTTGGCACTTGTGCCGGACCGATGGGGGGCCAGCATGGGCAAAATGAATTGGATCATCTGGGCGCTTATCTGCCTGCTTTTGCTCCGACTGGCCAAGCGCCCGACTCGCTCGCTCCGCAGGCTGGCGGCCTGCCATTATCAGGTCTGGCGCAACCGTGGGTTCTGGAACCGCCACCGGGCGTTGGTCAGCCGGCCCGCACGGGTTCGGATCCGGGTGAGCCTGACGACTTCACCCGACCGCATCCGCCAGCTCGAACCCGTGCTTGCCTCATTGCAGGAGGGCCAGAACGTGCAGGCCGAAGCCATCCAGCTCAACGTGCCCCTGGTGTTCGGTCGCACCGGGGCTGGCTATGACCTTCCCCCGTTCCTCGCCCGGCGAGGCGTGTGTGTGCATCGGTGTGACGATCTGGGGCCGGCCACCAAGCTGGTTCCGACCGTGCAGGGTCTCAGTCCGGCAGACGATGTGTGGATCGTGGTGGTGGATGATGACGTCCGCTACCTGCCCCGCTTTCTGGCCACTCTGGAAGCCGCCATCCAAGGCAATCCCACGGCGGCGCATGGCATCTCCTGTCCGCGAATGAAACTGTGCCTGGCCAGCACCGGCAGCTGGGTTGAGGACACCGTGCTCGAAGGGGTGGCTGGATATGCCGTCCACCGCCGCCATTTTTTGCCTGACCTCGATCCCTATTTTGCCCGGGCCCTGGAAGATCGGAACTGCAAATTTGGGGACGACTTCACCATCAGCAATTATCTGGCCTTGCATGGGGTCGACCGGGTTTCGGCCGCCAATGAGTGGGTGAATCCCCGGCAAATGCGCCGCCTGGGCTGCCATCTGCCGCAGGGCTTTGGCTGGGATGCCCTCCACCTCGGCGGGGGCACCGGGACCTCCAACCAGCAACGCTACACCCTGGCGCTGCAATTTTTGGAATCAACCGGCTGGCGTGGATTCGGCACGCATCATGCCTGAGGCGCGCCCCGGCCAAAGACCCGGCTCCGATCGGAGGGGCCGAGATCACCGTCCAGCAACTGGGCATGATCCGGCTGCATCTTGGCTTTGCATAAGGAACAGAGGCCGTTTGACTGCGCGCCCATGATTGAAGTCCGCCAGCTCACCCGCGTGTTCCGCACCTACAAAAAACAGCCCGGTTTCTGGGGCGGAGTACGCGGGCTGTTCCACCGCCAGTTTGAGGAGACCCGGGCGGCGGATGACATCACGTTTGACATCGCCGAAGGCGAGTTCGTGGGCTTTCTCGGCCCTAATGGCGCCGGCAAGACCACCACCCTCAAGATGCTCTCCGGCCTGATCTACCCCACCGGCGGCACCGCCCGGGTGGCGGGCTTCGACCCGACAAAGCGGGAAAACGCCTACCGCCGGCTTTTCGCCCTGGTGCTCGGCCAGAAAAACCAGCTTTGGTGGGATCTTCCGGCCCAGGAATCGTTCATTCTTCTCCGTCACATCTACGGTTTGCCGGCGGCCGAATACCAGCAGACCCTTGACGAACTCGTCAGCCTGCTCGGGGTTGGCGCGAAACTAAACGTCATGGTGCGCGAGCTTTCCCTCGGGGAACGCATGAAGATGGAACTGATCGCCGCATTGCTGCACCGCCCGCGCGTGCTGTTCCTCGATGAACCCACCATCGGGCTCGATGTGATTTCCCAGCGGGCCGTGCGTACCTTCCTCCGCGATCACAACCGGCGGCACCGGACTACCATCCTGCTCACCAGCCACTACATGGCCGACATCAAGGAGCTCTGTGAACGGGTCATCGTCATCAACAAGGGGCGCAAAATCTACGACGGGGCGCTCGGCCGTCTTGAGGGCGCCTCCGGCAGCCGGAAAAAAATCATCACCTTTCTCCCCGCCCTCAGTTCGGCGGCCGGCGCGGTTGCGGCCTTTCCGGACACCTGGCAGTCACATCACGGTGAGACCAAACGTGGCGACGACGGCAAATTTACCGTCCGTGCGCCAGGGGCGGACATCGTGGCGGTTTCGCAGGAAATACTCACGACCGGGCCGGTGGCCGACATCACGATCGAGGATGTCCCCCTCGAGGACGTGATCGCGGAGCTCTTCGCGGCATCTTGAAGCCATCCTGCCCCCGAAAAGGGCCCCTTAGGCGGCCGGGACGCCGGTGGCTTTTTGCTTGAGAACCAGCCCCTCGGCATCCTGCGGACGGATCTTCAGCAAGATGTCGGCGGCGCGGTTTGCCTCCTTGGGT
>CAIXIZ010000263.1 GCA_903919625.1 uncultured Verrucomicrobiota bacterium | reverse complement strand
TCCCGGCCCTCGGCCCGAGCGGCGGCAACGGGCGCCAGCGGTACGGCCAAGGACAGGAGTGTGACCGTTTCAATTGAACCCGATGCGCCCGCCAGCCGCCGCGCCGCGTCCGCATCGCCTTCGGCCGGCCGGCCCGTTTCGACCACCTTCACGATCTGCCCGCGCCCGCCGCCCGCCGCGAGCGCGCGGGCCAGGGCACCCGTGACGTGGGTTTTGCCGACGCCCGTGTCGGAGCCTGTGACGAGCACCGTGCGCATGGCGCGGGAAACGTGTGCCCTCAACGGGTGGCGGCACCGGCCGGAACCAGCAGCTCCTCGCGGTCTGCGCAGTCCGCCGACGGCACGGCCTTCAGCGGGTGCATTCCAAGACGGGCGAGCAGTTTCATGTCGTCGGAGCGTTCCGGATTGGGCGTGGTGAGGAGCTTTTCGCCCAGGAAAATGCTGTTGGCGCCGGCGAGATAACAGAGCGCCTGCATCTCGTCGCTCATCGCGGTGCGGCCGGCGGAGAGGCGGACCATCGCGCGCGGCATGAGGATGCGGGCGGTGGCGATGATGCGGACGAATTCAATGGGATCAACCGGGGACTGATCGGCGAGCGGCGTCCCGGCGACGGGGACGAGCGCATTGATCGGCACGGAATCGGGCTGCGGATCGAGCGCGGCAAGCTCGCCGAGCATCAGCAGGCGGTCGTCGACACTCTCCCCCATGCCCAAAATTCCGCCGCTGCACACCTGCAGCCCGGCCGCGCGGACGCGCGCAAGCGTTTGGAGGCGGTCATCGTAGGTGCGGGTGGTGATGATTTCCGGATAAAACTCCCGCGACGTGTCCAGGTTGTGGTTGTAAACGGTGCAGCCGGCCGCCTTGAGCCGCGCGGCCTGCGGACCGTCCAGCATCCCGAGGGTGCAGCAGACCTCGAGGCCGAGGTCCGCGACCCCGCGCACGGCACCGAGCACCGAATCGAACTGCGGGCCGTCGCGCACCTCACGCCACGCCGCGCCCATGCAGAAACGGGCCGCCCCACCCTCGCGGGCACGCCGCGCGCTGGCGATGATCTCGTCCGCATCCATGAGCTGCTCGGCCTCCAGGCCGGTGTCGTGATGCGCCGACTGCGGACAGTACGCACAGTTTTCCGGGCAACGGCCGGTCTTGATGGATTGCAGCGTGCAGAGCTGCACGGCCGCGGGGTCGTGGTGCGCGCGTTGGGCCTGCTGCGCGCGAAAAAACAGCTCGGGCAGCGGCAGCTCGTAGATGGCGCGAAGGGAGGCCAGGTCGTGGGTGCGGTTGGTCATGGGTGCGGTGTTGAAATTTTAGGCAGGCAATACGTCATCAATGGCACGGGCGGTGCGGCGGACGAGTTCGCCCAGTTCGCTTTCATCGAGGCAGAGCGGAGGCACGAGCAGCAGCGAATCGCCCAGCGGACGCAGCAACAGGCCATGGTCACGGGCCCGCAGGCAGACCTGCAGCCCGGTGCGGCGTGCGACAGGAAAGGTTTCGTCCGTGTCGCGCGACGGCGCGAGGTCGAGTGCGGCCGCAAACCCCCGCTGCCGGAGTTCACGGACGTGCGGGTGGGCCGCGAACGTTTCGTCAAGCAACCGGCCGAAGCAGGCGATGCGCTCGCGCAATGTGCCGTCGGCGATGAGCGGGCGGAGCTTGCGGATGTTTTCCAGCGCGACGGCGGCGGCCAGCGGGTTGCCGGTGAAGGTGTGGCCGTGAAAAAACGCGCGCCCGCTCTCATAAGGACCGAGAAACGCGGCAAAGATTTCCTCCTGCGCCAGCGTCGCCGCCAGCGGCAGGTAACCGCCGGTAAGACCCTTCGCCAGGCAGAGAAAATCCGGGATCACGCCTTCCT
The DNA here is from genome assembly GCA_903919625.1 of uncultured Verrucomicrobiota bacterium. Taxonomy (GTDB): domain Bacteria; phylum Verrucomicrobiota; class Verrucomicrobiia; order Opitutales; family Opitutaceae; genus CAIYUN01. The sequence continues at coordinate 734 of CAIXIZ010000263.1, read as the reverse complement.
CGGCGCAGACGAAAATCGGGCCGAGCCGGCCAAACGCCACGAAGACCTCGTCGAGGATGAGATGCACTCCGTGCTCCCGGCAGAGATCAGCCACCGCGCGGACGAAGCCAGGAGGCTGCAGGCGCATGCCGGCCGCACCTTGGACCGAGGGTTCCAGGATGACGCACGCGGTCTGCCCGGCCTGGGTCGCGAGCAAGGCGCGCAGCGCCGCCAGGCTGGCCGTGGCGTCGGCCATGCGGACGCACCCACCCCACTCGCGACAAAGTGGAGCAGAAAAGTGGGCGGCGGGAAAACACCAGGGGCGGAACCGCGCGTGGAAAAAGCCGCTGTCGCCCGCACTCATCGCGCCAAACGTGTCACCGTGATAGCCCCCGGCGAGACCGATGACGCCCGTTTTTTCCGGGTGGCCGGTGAGCTGCCAGTATTGGAAGGACAGTTTCAACGCGACCTCAACCGCGCCCGCGCCATTGTCGCTGAAAAACACCCGGCCCAGCCCCGGCGGCGCGAGCCCGGCGAGCTCGGTGGCGAGCGCCGCCCCCGGCGCGTGCGTGAGGCCGAGCATCGTGGAGTGCGCCACGTTCGCCAGCTGGCGTTGCAGGGCGGCGTTGAGCCCGGGGTCGTTATGGCCGTGGACGTTGGTCCAGACAGAGGCATTGCCGTCAAGATAGGTGCGGCCCGCCGTGTCGGTCAGCCAGCCGCCCCGGCCGGAGGCAATGGCGAGCGGCGGCAGCGCG
>CAIXIZ010000262.1 GCA_903919625.1 uncultured Verrucomicrobiota bacterium | reverse complement strand
CTTCCTGCATTTCGCACCGGAAAAGTGTAACCTATTAGGTTACACTTTCTCAAAAGGCCTCCGTCAGTGAAGTCGGAATTTGACCAGTTCACCCAACGGAACGGCTACAGTTCAATTTAAACCGCTCTATTTCCCGATTTTCCCGCTTCTCCCGAAGCGGGCTATAGGAATCTAACCCGGCAGCGTTGGTGTCTTGGTCAGATCGAGAAATCCCCGCTGCCAGGCTCGTGCAGGCCGCATTCGCGCTTGTCGGCGCCGCCGCGCGCGTCCTCTTCGCTCATGCCGGCTTCCAGTTTTTTCGTGCTGTGGATGTCGCCCACGGAAGGGTAACCCTGGTCCCAGAGCGGGTGATAGGGCAGGCCATGCTCGGTGAGGTAGCGGTGGACGGTGCGGCTGCTCCAGTCGATGATCGGATAAATTTTGGTGATCTTGTTCTGGATTTCCACGACAGGCTTTTCGCCGCGGGCGCTGGACTGTTCCCGGCGATTGCCCGCCAGCCAGGCGGTGGTGCCCAGCTCCTGCACGGCCCGGTTCATCGGCTCGCGTTTCGTGAGGTGTTTGTAGCGCTCCAGCTTTTCACTCTTGGCCTCGCCTTCCCACAGTTTGCCATGCAGGGCTTCCATCTGCGCGGCCGTCATGGTGGGCAGGTAGGTCTTAAGGTTCAGCTTGAGCCGGCTGGTCAGTTCTGCGGCAAAGCGATAGGTTTCCGGAAAAAGGTAGCCGGTGTCGACGAACACCACGGGAATCTGCGGGGAGATGCGGGTGACCAGATGGAGCATCACGGCCGACTGAATCCCGAAGCTGGTCGTCATCACGAGCTGGTCGCCAAAGGTCTCCACCGCCCAGCGCACGCGCTCTTCCGCGGTGGCCTTTTCAAGATCGGGGGCTGAGGGCATGCGGGTGATGGTGGCGATGGTCGGCGTGACTGGCGCAGAGCGGGCGGCGGCGGCGGTACGATGGCTCATGGGAAGCGACCACCAATAGCCAAATTGGGTTCGCTGTAAAGTTGAACCGTGAGAATGCCGTGGCTCTGCCATTATTACACAATGGCAGCCATGATGTTATATCAGACATGCCAGGGCCAGTCTCCAATCTGCTAGGGCGCCTGGAAATGCGGTTTAAAAACCATTGAAGGGCCAAGAATACGTCTCGTGCTTCCCGCCAATGAAGTCCGGGTGAATTCGGGATGTGCTCAGAGGAGAGCCAGCTGCGAAGGGTCGTTGTCCTTGACGGTGATTTTCTTTTTCGGGCGGACGGCGGGAGAGGGGAGTTCGACGGCGGTGTCGTCACCTTCGAGCCTGGCGAGGATGGTTTTGGCCCGGTCGATCACACTGCGCGGCAGGCCGGCCAGGCGGGCGACCTGGATTCCGTAGCTGCGGTCGGCCGCGCCCGGTACCACGCGGCGGACGAAGACGATCTCATCGTTCCATTCTTTCACCGCGACGGAGAAATTGCGCAGGCGCGGCAGGTGTTTCTCCAGTTGCGTTAGCTCCTGGTAATGGGTGGCAAACAGGGTCCGCGGGCCGCGCACGGGGTCGCGGTGCAGGTGCTCGACCACGGCCCACGCAATCGCCAGGCCGTCGTAGGTCGAGGTGCCGCGGCCGATTTCATCGAGGATGATGAGCGAGCGGTCGGTGGAGTTGTTGAGGATGTTGG
>CAIXIZ010000261.1 GCA_903919625.1 uncultured Verrucomicrobiota bacterium | reverse complement strand
GTTGAGGAGCTCGCTCACCGCCGCCTTCTCCTCCTGGGTGTCGGCCATCGGCCGGTCGGTGATCTGCCAGGCCGGAAGCTGGTCGGGCAGCAGCCTGGCCACCGGCTGGCTGGCCGAGGGCGCCGCCGCGCTCATTGCGCCCAGCTGCTGCAGGATCACGGCGAGCACCAGCGTCGCGCCCAGGCCCGCCAGCAGCCAGGGCCTGCCGCGGACGCGCGCCGTCGGGGACGCGGACGCAGCCGGCAGGGAAATAGGGATGACGGGATCCATGCGTTCAGTTTTTCCAACGCGGTTTGACCGGCCGGCACGGATTGCCCGCGCAGACCATCGCGGCCGGCAGCGAATGCGTCACCACGCTGCCCGCCGCCGCCACCGCCTCATCCCCCAGCGTCACCCCCGGGCCGACAAAGGCCTGCGCCCCCACCCACGCCCCGTCGCCAATCGTGACCGGCCGGTTCCGATAGGGCATCGCCACCTCGCGATAATCATGATTGCCGGTGCACAGAAACGCGCGCTGGGAGATGCACGCATGCGCGCCGATCCGCACCGGTTCGAAGTTCAGGATGAAAACCTCCTCACCGATCCAGGCATGGTCCCCGACCGACAGCTTCCACGGCAGGTGGATGTTGACGCGCGGCTTGATGACCACGCCCTGCCCGATCTCGGCTCCAAACAGCCGCAGCCACCGGCAACGCCACCCCGACGGCCACGGAAACGCCGGGAGAAAAAACAGGCATTTGCAACCATACCACGCCAGCTCGGCCAGCCGGCTGCGCCCCCGGTCAAGGCCGTGGCGCGGGTCGAAAAGGTCGTTGCGGACTTTGGTCATGCGGGTGGAGGGCGGATCACATTAGCCGGACACACTCGGCGTGCAAGGCTGCGGCGATGCCGGGCCAGGCATAGCGGGATTCCACCAGCCGGCGCCCCCGCTCGCCCCGCTGCCGGCGCTCGGTGTCGCTGGCGGCGATGGCCTCGCCCAGCGCCGCCGTCACACCCTCGGCCGTCGCAGGGCACTCCCAGCCGGCCTCCGCGGCCTTCAGCTCGGGAAAATTGCAGGCGTCGGTCGCGACCACCGGCAAACCGGCGGCACACGCCTCCAATACCGCCATCGGAAAACCCTCGGAATGCGACGGCAGGACGAAGACCTCCGCCTCGCGCCAGCAGGCCTTTTTGGCTTCGCCCGAAACGGAACCGAGAAAACGCACGGAGCCGGACAGGCCGGCCGCCCGCACCAGGGCCTCGACCTCCGCGCGATGGCCGTTCTCGTCCGGCCCGGCGATCACGAGCTCCCAGCCGCGCGCCTGCGTCACCAGCCGGGCCCATGCCGCCACCAGCAACGGCAGGCCCTTTTTGGGATGCAGCCGGCCGAGGAAAAGAATCTGCCGCCGGTCCGCTTGGGGCAACGGCCGCGGCACCGGAAAATCAAAGGCGGACGGCTCGATGCCGTTGGGCAACACGACGACTGGTGCGGTGATGCCCTGTGCGCGGATCTGGTCCGCCTCGCGGGAGGTCAGCGCGCGCCACAGCCGGGCGGCGCGGAAATTGGCATCCTCAAACAGCCAGTGGGCGAGCTGTTTTTTGCCCCGCGAACGCGCGAGGATCCACGGTTCAAACATGCCGTGCGGATGATAGACCAGCGGCACGCCGCGCTGCCGGGCGAGACGGCCGACGGCGAAGTTGGGATAGACATACAGACCATGGCCATGCGCCACCGTGTCGCCCGGCACGAGCAACCCGGCCGCGGAGCGGGCCAGGCCGGGGGCATAAAACAGCCGGGCGGGGCCGCGCCGGGCGAACTGCCGCACCCCGCCCGCCGACTCGTCGGCGCCGCCGGCCTTGGTGGTGAGGAGGACGCTGCTGCCGCCGGAGGCGAGCTGGGCGTGGAGCTGCGCGGCCGCCGCGCCCAGCCCGCCGCCCTGCAACGGCTCGACCGACTGGACAAAATGCACATGGCGCAGAGCGGTCATGCAGATCGGATTGAATATGCCATTTGGCGCATGCAGGATTTTTGTGATTTGCGATTTGGGATTAGTTTAGACTCCCCGTTCCTGGCTTCCTGGATTCCTCCTTAAAACAATTCCGCCTTCCGACCTCCTAAATTAGTGATTGTAGATTGGTTCAGTCCTTCAGTCTTTCAGACCTTCAGACCTTCAGTCTTTCAGACCTTCAGACCTTTACACCTCCGCCCTCCGCCTTCCGGCTTCCGCCTTCTGAAATCTGATATCTGATATCTGACTTCTGACATC
>CAIXIZ010000260.1 GCA_903919625.1 uncultured Verrucomicrobiota bacterium | reverse complement strand
TCCGGCAGACCCGCATCGGCAAAAACCATGCGCCATTCCAGCTGATCAAGCTCCGCACCATGCGGGTCAACGCCGGCGGTGGGCGCTACACCCAAAAGGATGACCGCCGGATCACCTGCGTCGGGCGTTTCCTCCGGGCCAGCCGGCTCGACGAGTTTCCCCAGCTCGTCAACGTCCTGCGCGGCGAGATGAGCATGATCGGCCCGCGCGCCGAATGGGACGTGCTGGTGCACGATTACGAAGCGCAGATTCCCTGCTACCATTTCCGCCACCTGGTGAAACCCGGCATCACGGGCTGGGCGCAGGTCAGCTACCCCTATGGCGCCAGCCTTGATGACACTCTCCGGAAGCTGGAGTACGATCTCTACTATATCCGGCATTTCTCTTTCCTGATCGACGCCGCGATTGTGCTGAAAACGATCCACATCATGATTTTTGGCAAAGGCCGGTGAGGGGGATGCCGCGGCCAGACCGAGGTATTGGATCCGTGTGGAACGTGCAAACCCTGATTGATTATCCCGATCCGATTCCGGCATGATCCTCGCCCTTGAAACCTCCTGCGACGAGACGGCCGTTGCGCTGTTTGACCCGGCGCGCGGCCTTATCGGCGAGTGGACGCACAGCCAAATTGCCCTGCACGCGCGCCACGGCGGGGTCGTTCCCGATCTCGCCACCCGCGAACACCTGCGGCATCTGGCGCCGCTGCTGGACCGGGCCCGTGATACTCCCGGCTTTTCCGCCCTCACCCGGGTCGCGGTTACCCATGGTCCTGGCCTGGCGGGTTGTCTCGCGCTCGGGGTGGCGGCCGCCAAGGCGCTGGCGCTGGCGCTGGCGCGGCAGGTTCCGCTCACCGGCGTGAATCACCTGCGGGGCCATGCCTTTTCACCGTTTATTGCGCTGCACGCCGAAGCGCCGGCGGAATTTTCTGCACGGTTGGCCGAACTGCTCCCGCACCTGGGCCTGTTGGTATCAGGTGGCAACACGCTCCTATTTTCGCTTGATGCCGCGCTGCGGCTCCGCGTGCTGGCTACCACGCGGGACGATGCGGCCGGTGAAGCACTCGACAAAGGGGCCAAGCTCCTCGGTCTGGGCTATCCGGGCGGACCTCTGATTGAACAGCATGCCTCGCTGGGACGCAAGGATGCCTTTGCTTTCCCCCGCGGGCTGGTCGCAAGGTCCGAACTGGAGTTCAGTTTTTCCGGCCTCAAAACCAGTCTGCGTTATCAGTTGGAAAAAATGACTCCGGCTGACATCGCCGTCCGGACCCCTGATCTCTGCGCGAGTTACCAGCAGGCCGTGCTGGACGCCTTGGTGCGCAAAACATCCTTTGCCCTGGAACGCGGCTCATACCGCAGCCTCGGCCTTTCCGGGGGGGTGGCCAACAATCTCGCGCTGCGCGCCGCCCTGGCGCGGGCCGCCTCGGCCGCCCGCGTGCCGCTATGCGCGGCCGCGCCGCAGCACACCGGGGACAACGCCGGCATGATCGCCTTCGCCGCCTGGGCCGACCCGGCGGTGGCTTCACGCCCGCTGGCCGAACTCCGCATCGAACCCGGCCTGGCGTTGGCCTGAAGCAGTTCCGGTGGGCATCGCTTGCCGCCACCCGTTTGGGCAACGGCTTCCACCCCATGCTATTATTTTAGCAATATGGGCTTGACGTGGCCGCCAGATGCTAAAATATTAGCCCAATCCTCCTCTCTGCCATGCCCCAGCCCCATCTCCCTCACAAGTTGAGCCGTCGCGAACGCCAGATCATGGACATCATCTATCAGCGCGGTTCGGCGACCGCCGCCGACGTGCAGGCCGCCTTGCCCGAACCGCCGGGCTACTCGGCGGTTCGGGCGATGCTCGCCATCCTCGTCACCAAGAAGCTGCTCGCGATCGAGGAGGCCGGCCCGCGTTATCTCTACCATCCCACCCAGCCGCGCCAGCAGGCG
>CAIXIZ010000259.1 GCA_903919625.1 uncultured Verrucomicrobiota bacterium | reverse complement strand
TCACGGGCCAGGGCCGGGCCTTGCAGCATGCCCGACTTTTCGTTCGGCTCCGGCGTGAAATGCGGCAGCGAATCGGTCTCCACCACCGCCGATTGCACGTTCATGGGCCAGTCGAGCCAGCAGGGGCCAGGCCGGCCGGTCGTCGCAATGTGCCAGGCTTTCTCCAATTCATACAGCGCCTGCTCCGGTTGCATAACGCGGGCGGCATACTTGGTCATTTTACTGACGGCAAACGGGCTGTCATAGCCCTGGATACCATACATCCGGCGGTCAAAATCCGGCGTGATGTAGCGGGCGTTTTCTTGGCCGGAGAGAATCAGGCAGGGGATGGAATCGGCCCAGGCAGAGAGCACCCCGGTGATCGCATTGCTGGAGCCGGCGCCCGCCGTCACCAGCGCAAAGGTGGGCACGCCGGCTATCTTCCAATACGCCTGCACGGCCATCGTGGAGGCCTGCTCGTGGTGGTTGCACACCAGCTCAATTTTGGAGCGGTAAAAGATTGAGTCAAAAATATGGGCATTGGCCGAGCCAATGATACCGAAGGCGTGGCGCACGCCCTTTTGCTCAAAAAAACCGGCGATGAGGTCGCTGACTTTTATTTTCATGGGGTTTGCAGGTAACGATGCCAGGCGACGGTGCGCTGGATGGCCGTGGCGAGCGGCACCGTGAGTCCAAGCCCGAGTCCGGACGCGGCCTTCTCAATGGAGGGGACCAGACGGTTCTGGGCATGCCCGGTCTGGCCCACGCAGGTGTGAACCGGTGGCACCGGGGAGAAATATTGCGTGATCAGACGGGCCAGGGAGAGGAGGTCAATCGGTTCCGGACTGCCGACATTGTAGGTCTCGCGCACGCGCCCGTTGGCCAGCGCGACCAGCACCCAGTAGGCGTAGTCACTCGCATACATGATGCTTCGGACCGTCGCCCCGTTGCCCATGATGCGGATCGGACCGCCATTGATACTGTCGCGGATGAAATCCGTAACCGCCCAGGGCAACTGCAGCGACTGGTAGGGACCGACAAAGGCGAATGGACGCAGAATCACCACAGGCAGCTTGGTCTCGCTCACGGCGGCGTGCGCCACCACCTCGGAAAAGCGCTTGGATTCGGCATAGACCGCATTGACATCATCGCAGCGCAGCGGGCCGGCGTAATCCTCGGCGATGCGGGGCAACTCCCAAGGTTGGGCGCCATATACCAGCCCGGAACTGAGCAACACCACTTTCCGCAGGTCTTCCAGCAGGTTGGCGGCGCGCAGCACGCGGAGGGTCCCTACCCCGTTGGTTTCCGCCACCAGCCCCGGCTGGGAGGCAAACAGGCGTCGATCGGTCAGTGCGGCCGCGTGCACTACATATTGCGCGTCGCGCGGCAGTTCGGCGAGATAGCGGATATCTCCCTCCTGGAAATGGAGCCACCCCAGTGACCCCAAGTGCGGCCAGCGGGAAATCAACGTCCGGGCATTGCGGCTGTAGACCGTGACCCGCATCCCGAAGGCATGCTGCTCATTCAGGACTTTGATCAGCTCCAGCAGCCAAGTGCCCAGATTGCCCGTGCCGCCGGTGACAAAGAGATGCTGGCCGCGCAGTTCCGCGAGGGCTTCGGCGCGACCGCCGGCCAATACGGCCTCGGCATCGGCCCGCACGAGTTCGATGGCTTGTTGCATAGGTTTTAGGATGGTTTGTCGGTCTGACCGGTGGTGCCTTTGCGTCGGGCGAGGTCGGAAGCGACCTCCACAATCAAATCTTCCTGGCCGCCCACCACCTTGCGGCGGCCCAGTTCAAAGAATATATCCCGGGGATCGACCGCGAACTGTTGTGCCGCCCGCTGGACGTGCTTGGCAAAGCCGGAAAAGACCCCGGCCATTCCGCTCACGATCGTGATGCCATTCGAATCGGGCAGCGAACCGGCGAACAGCCGGGCTGCCAGATCAGCCGCGTCCAGGGCCTTGTAGAGCTCGATCTGCGTCGTATAGCCCTGCTGCTGGAGCACCGCCGCCAGCAGTTCCAGCGGAGCATTGCCAGCCCCGGCACCAAAGCCCTTGGCCGTGCCATCGATCAACCGGGCACCGGCATCCAAGGCCGCAATCGAATTGGCAATGCTCAGGCCCAGATTGTCGTGGGCGTGAAACCCGACCGGAATTTCCAGTCGCGATGCCAGCAGCCCGATCTTGGCGGTGACATCCGTGGGGAAATACGCGCCGGCCGAATCCATCAGCACGATGCCCTGTGCCCCGTAGGACTGCATTTTCTTGGCCTCTTCCAGCAATACTTCCTTGGAGGCCATATGGCTCATCATCAAAACGCCCCACGCCTCGCGGCCGACGGAGCGCACGTAGCTGAGATGACGCTGGGTGATGTCAGCCTCGGTGCAATGGCACCCGACCCGGAACAAATCCACCCCCTCGGCCAGCGCATTGACAATCTCCCGTTTGATGGTGGCGAAACCGGGGATGAGATGCACGCTGAGCCTGGTCTTGCGCAAAATTTTCCGCGCCGCGCGCAGCATCTCCGCCTCGGGCACCAAGCTCTCCCCCACCTGGAGGGATGATGCACCCAAACCGTTGCCATGTCCTACTTCGAGAAAATCAAAACCCGCCGCCTCGGCGGCCGCCGCATAGGCGCAAACTTGCTCCAGCGTGATCCGATGGCTGTAGGCATGGGAGCCATCCCTCAAGGTGGCGTCGGAAACAATGATCGGAGGTTTGGCTGGCATGGCGATGGTCACTCAACCGGCCCGGCGGCGCGCGTAGGCCTCGGCGTAAGCAATGGCCGCACAATTGATGATGTCGAGATTGCCGGCGTACTTGGGCAGATAATCCCCCAACCCGTCCACGCGGACCATGGCAATCAGCCGCCGGCCCTCGACCATGGGCTCCAGAATGAGCCGGTAGCCCGGGACATATTGTTTGATCAAGGCCACCATGGCCGCGACGCTGGCGCGGGTTTTTTCCAGGTCCACCTGCCCAATCTTGGCCATGATGGTGGTTTGCATGTGCACACAGGGCTGGGCGGGGTTGAGGTTCAGGATCGCCTTGGTATGCGCGCAGGAGGAAAAGAGCTCCAGCCCATGTTCGGTGGTCAGCAAATACTCGTCCAGATTGATCCGGGTCGCGGGACCGGCGCTGCGGGAGGCGATGCTGGACACCGTCTCAATGTATTCCACGCCGGCATTGGCCTGGGTGATGGCACAGGCCAGCGGGATGGAGGCCTGGCCTCCGCAGGTGATCATGTTGACGTTGGGCGCATCCAGGCAGGCCGCCAGATTGACGGCCGGCACACACATCATCCCTACTTTTGCCGGAGTGAGGTCAACCGCCACAATCCCCAGTTTGGCCAGCAGGGGCGCATGCTTGACGTGATCTTCCGCACTGGTGGCATCGAATACCAAGCTGATCTCCTGCTTCAGATCGATGATGCTCTCAATCCCCTTGGCCGAGACCGGCACGTTCAGCAGGCTGGCCTTGGTCATACCGGGAGAGGACAGATTGCGTCCCGCAAACAACCGGCATTCCAGCACGGGCGAACGCAGAACTTTGACCAGCAGGTCGGTGCCGATGTTGCCTGTCCCCAGGATGGCGACTTTTAATTTCGTCATGTCGGTAATGCCACTGGATCACCCACCCAGGCCAGGGTGCGTTTGAGCGACTCTGCGAGTGGCACGCGCACTGTCAGGTTTAATTCTCTTCCAGCACGACGCACGTCCGGCACATAACGCAAGGGCACTTCCCCCGTCTTGGCCAATTGGACAATGCTGGCGGTGGTTCCGAACACCGCTGCGACCTTTTGGGCCAGGTCACCGATGGAAATGGCCGCATCTGATCCCACATTGTAGGCCCGGCTGGAGGCGCCACGAAATAGAATTGTCCACAGCCACACCGCCAGATCGGCGGTGTAAAGATACGAGCGGTATGGCGTGCCATCGCCTTTCACCTGGATCGGACCGCCCTTCAGTCCATCGCGGATGAAATTGCCGATGGCAAAATGGGTGTCGAGCGGCAGATGCGGCCCGACAAACGCGAAACAGCGGGCAATCTTGGGCTCAAATCCAAATCGCCGGCCGGCCACCACACACATGTGCTCCGACACCCGCTTCCCGATGCCGTACGCCGAGCCAGGCAGCAGCGGATCCGGCGCCCCGGCATAATCCTCCGTGATATGTGTCAGCTCCGGGGGTTGCCGGCCATAGACTGCACCCGAACTGGTGAGCAGCAATTTCTTCGTCCCCGCCTGCGCGGCAAAGTCCAGCACACGGCGCATGCCGCCGATGATGGTGTCGAGCATCTCATGCGGAGCCTCTGCGTTCAGTTTCACACTGGCCTCGGTTGCGGCGTGGATGACGAAGGGAAACTTGCCCTTCGGAAACTCAAAATCCCGCACATCGCCCTCGACCAGCTCCAGGTCGGTGCGCTTCGCGAGGTGCGGC
>CAIXIZ010000258.1 GCA_903919625.1 uncultured Verrucomicrobiota bacterium | reverse complement strand
TTGATTTCATGAAATCCTGCAGGGCCTGGTTGGACTGGGTGAATTTATTTTGCAGTTCCGCCGCCTTGTCGGTGAGGAAATCGTAGGCCTTGTTGGTGCCGCCGCTGACCTTGTCCTTGACGGACTGGATGAAACGGTCAACATACCGGCTGGCGAGCAGCTGGGCGGCCTGGGGCGAGCGATGAACAACCTTGAGGTCGACCACGAAGCTGCTGCGGCGGGCCTGGACATTCAGGCTGCCCATCGCCGAGGTGACGGAGGGCAGGGCGGCGCCCGCCGGCAGGCCTTTTTTGTAAGGCTCCAGGAGGACATTTTGATCATCGAGGGTGAGGGAATGGACCACATCTTCGGAAATTTTGTCACTTTTGATCTCGCTGATGTAAGTGTTGAGCATGGCCTCGTTTTCCACCTCGATATTGACCACCGCCGTGTTGGGCCCGACCACGCGGTCCGACTTCTCAAACTTGAGCGAGGCATGGCTGCTAAACTGGGGAACCTCCCGCGACTGATAGTAGAACACCGCCAACGCGCAGAGGACGGCCACGGGAGCGGCAATCCAGACGCGCTCGCGCAGAATGATGTAGTAGTCCCGGAGCGTGCGCCGTTCAATGGCGTCGTCCTCATTGTTGGACGACGGATGCTTGAGGTTCGCAGTGGGCTTGAGGAGTTGGTCGGACATGGCGGAAATCAGATGATGCGCATCGGCACATAGACGATGTCACCGGGCTCGAGCATGAGCGAATTGTCGTTCGCCTTGAGGGTGCTGGTGCCGTGGATGATGGCGTACACATCCACATGACGGACCTGGGCGTTGCCCTCCTTGTCGAAGTGCGTGATCCGGACGTCGGTGCTTTTTGCCGTATCATTGAAACCGCCGGACTTGGAGATCGCCTCGACGACGCTGACGGCAGTCTCAATTTCCATATAGTAGGTGCCGGGGCCCTTCACATCGCCCTGGACCTCGTAGGACCGCGGGGCCGGTTTGTCGAGATTGACCGTGACCTTGGGATTGCGGAGCAGCCGCTTGTCCTGATAGGTTTTCTCGATGACGTGCTGGGCTTCAATCAGGGTCATGTCGAGCACTTTGACCTGACCGACCAGATTGAGATTAATGTTCCCGTTGGCATCCACATGGGTCATGGTATTCAGGTTATCCTCCCCAAATACCGTCACATGGAGCTGATCGGTGATGTGGATGGTGTAGAGTGCAATGGCATCCTTGCTATAGGTAACGGTAGCGGCCGGCGTGGCGGCAGCCGGGGTGGTGGGAGCCGGGGTGACCGGCTTGGCGGGTGCGGCGGGCGGCGGGGCTGCCGTCACCGGCGAGGAGGGGGCCGCGGCGGAGGGTGCGTTGCCGAAGGCAAATCCTTTGGATCCGGCGACGCCCGCGAGCAAGACGGCCAGCACAGACGGCAGGAGGCGGCGGGAAGGGGAGGAGAATGGCATGGCGGGTTGATTACCAGCGGGAGGTAATCGTAAGGGTGAAGCTCCGGCTTTCAAAATTGGAGTCGCTGACGTTGGACCAGTTTTGCAGATAGGCGTACGCGAGGACGGCCTTAAAATGATCATTGTAGGTGAAGTTCACGCCCGTGCCCCAGGAAAAATTATAGTCAGTCCGGCCGGCCCCGAGCGCGCCCAGGAACTGGGTTTCCCCGGCCCCGGCGGTGCCGAAGGCGGAGAGTTTGGCGTTGTAGGAATATTCCCCCTGGACATTGGCTTCCGTGGCATCGGTCGAGACATTGGTGGAGGTGGTGGAGAAATCCTTTTTGACCTGGCCGACGAACTTGATGCGGCGGCTGTAGGCCCAGTTCAGCGAAGACTGGATGCTGATCGAGTTGAACGAACTGGCCGGGATCACCGGCGGACCCGGCTGGGCATCAGAGGTGCGAAACTGGTAGCCGAGCTGCAGGCTGCCCGTGAGCTTGGAGACAATGCGGCCGGACACGCCGACATGAAAATCGCTGTCGGTGTTCCTGGCATCGGCCGAGGTGTCGCTGAGCCGCAATTGGTAGCCGGCAAACAGGTCGCGTTCGCTGCTGTAATTATAGTACACATCGAGCTTGGCCACATAACTGGAGAGATTGGCCAGGCCGCGCCCGGGCTGGTATTGGGTGAGCCCATAGCCAAAACCACCGGACAAGGTGTAACGCTCGATGACCTTGTATTTCCAGTTTAGATTGGCCGCGTAATTCCAGGAGTTGGTGCGGATGTTGGCGGCGCTGTCGGCCGTGCTCTGGCGGGCGGCGCTGAACTGCAGCTCGCCCTTGAGGCGGCCGGTGGAGTCCTTGTCGAACTCCAGGGAGAGGGTGGGATCGGCGAAATTTTGGGAGCTGAATTTGCTGAAGCGGCCGAGATTCCAGCCGACGCTGGCATTGACCCCGATATATCCGTCCCGCCGCAGATACTCGACCAGCAGGCT
>CAIXIZ010000257.1 GCA_903919625.1 uncultured Verrucomicrobiota bacterium | reverse complement strand
GCGGGTTTGGGCAGCTCCATGCGGCCATAGACCTCGGGATTGATCGCTCGGGAACGCTCGCCGCCGCGATTGAGCGCGAGGTAGTCGGCCAGAATCTTGTCGGCCGGCAGGCCGAGATAACGGGCGTAAGCCTTGAGAAAACCGCGCACGTAGAGCTCGCTCAGGTCCAGGTCGAACTTGTTGGATTCGAGCTGCTGGAGATATTCGCCGCGAATCTTGGTCGCCTCGGCGGCCTCGCGGAGGGAAACGCCCTTGCGTTTGCGGGCTTCTTCAAGGCGTTCGCCGATGGTCTGCATGGTGGGACAGGATGGGGAAATTTACGGGGGAGGGAAGAAGGAATTCAGAAACCAGGAAGCCAGGGATAGCCAGACCAGATTGTGCCAGGGAATCAGAGCGGAGGAATCTGACTGCCTCAGAGGGTGTCGAGGTCTTTGAGGATTTCGCGGGGGCTGGAGCCGTTTTCGGGGCCGACGATGCCGCGCTCCTCCATCAGATCCACCAGGCGGGCGGCGCGGTTGTAGCCGATGCGGAGCCGGCGCTGGATCATCGAGGTCGAGGCGCGCCGGGTCGAGCGGAGCACATCGAGCGCCTTCTTCAGCAAAGCCTCGTCGTCGAGGTCGGAGTTGTCGTCGACGTCCTCGGTCTCCTCGGCCTCGTCCTCGGCAGCGGCGCGGTCGATCTGCTCCTGCACGGCATGGGCGTACTGCGGCGGGCCGTTCTTTTTGAGAAAATCCACCATGGCCTGCACCTCGTCGTCGGCCACGAACGCGCCCTGTGCGCGCACCAGCCGCGAGCTGCCGGGCGGCGAAAACAGCATGTCACCGCGCCCGATGAGGGTGTCGGCGCCCTTGCCATCGAGGATGGTGCGAGAATCCACCTGGGAGGCGACCTGGAAGGCGATGCGCGAGGGCAGGTTGGCCTTGATGACACCAGTGATGACATTGACGGAGGGGCGCTGGGTGGCGATGATGAGGTGAATGCCGGCGGCGCGCGCGAGCTGGGCCAGGCGGGCGATATTGGTCTCGATCTCGGCGGGTGCGACCATCATGAGGTCGGCGAGCTCGTCGATGATGGCGACGATGTAGGGCAACCGGGCAGGGATTTCGAGGCCGTCGAGCGGATCCACGCCGGAAAAGGCGGTCTGCGGATCGGGCGCAGCCGGGCTGGCCCCTTTTTTGCGCGCATTGAAGCCGGTGATGTTGCGGACGTTTTCGCGGGCAAACATCTGGTAGCGCTGCTCCATCTCGTTGAGCAGCCACTTGAGCGCGGCGGGCACCTTCTTCGGCTCGGTCACAACCGGGATGAGCATGTGCGGGAGCGCGTTGAAGATTTTCAGCTCGACCACCTTGGGGTCCACCATGATGAGGCGCACGTCCTTGGGACTCTTCGAGTAGAGGAGCGAGGCGATGATGGAGTTGATGCAGACGGATTTGCCCGAACCGGTGGCGCCGGCGATGAGCAAGTGCGGCATCTTGGCGAGGTCGGAGACGAGCGGCTTGCCGGAAACATCCTTGCCGAGGGCGATGGGCAGCTCGGCCCGGGCGCCGGCCCAGTCCTCGCTCTCCAAAATTTCGCGCAGTCCGACGGGGGTCGGGTGCAGGTTGGGCACCTCGACGCCCACCGCGGCCTTGCCCGGGATCGGGGCGAGGATGCGCACGGACTGCGCCCGCATGCCGAGCGCAATGTTCTTGTCGAGGCCGGCAATTTTCTCAACGCGCACCCCCGCCGCCGGCACCAGCTCATAGCGGGTGATAACCGGGCCGACGTGAATTTCGCCCGGACTCACGGCCACATCGAACTCGCCGAGAATGCGCACGAGATCGGCCATGTT
Source organism: uncultured Verrucomicrobiota bacterium (assembly GCA_903919625.1). Taxonomy (GTDB): domain Bacteria; phylum Verrucomicrobiota; class Verrucomicrobiia; order Opitutales; family Opitutaceae; genus CAIYUN01. The sequence goes on along the minus strand of CAIXIZ010000257.1, from coordinate 3,687 downwards.
CCGCTTGTATTCCTCGTCGCTGTCGGCGGCGGCGCGCACCTGCTCCTTGAGGAGGCTGAGCGGGGGAAACTGGTAGTTGGCGTCGTCGCTCTGCGGAAGGACGATTTTGGCCTTTTTGGTTTCCTCCGGCTTGACGATGGCAATGCCGTCGGCGGCGGAAGGCTTTTCCTTTTCGGCGGACGAAAGCGCAGGGCGGGCGAGCTTGAGCGCCGGTGGCGCCTTCACCTCGGGCGGACGGCCCGACGGTGCCGGGGCGGGAGTGAGCGGAGTCGCGGGAAACACCCCCGAAGCCGGGACCACGGTGGGAGTGGGCGGCGGCGGAGCCTTGACCGGGGGTGAGGCAGCTGTGGGAACAAAGGTCCTGGTATCTTTCGCGGCCGACGGCGCGGCCGCTTTGGCGGCCAGGCGGGCGGCACGGCGTTCGCGCAGCCACAGCAGAAATTTCTCAAAGGTCTGCCCGATATCGCGCGTGAAGATGAACACCAGCGCCGTGCCATAGATGCAGAGCAGCAGCGACGACGCGCCCACCACCCCGATATTGGGTTCCAAGGCGGTGTCGTAGAGCCACCGGCCAAGGCCGCCGCCCAGGCCGGCGGGAAAATAATCGCTGGCACGAAACTGTAGCATCGCCGCGAGCCCGCTGCCGGCGAAGAGGGCCAGCACCATGGCGGCGAAGCGCGTGCCCACCAGCCGGCGGGCGTGGCAGACCGCGAGCCAGACGGTGGACAGGCTGAACACCGGGACGAGCCACGCCGCCGCGCCCAGCCAGACGAAGCCCAGCCGGGCGAAATCGGTCCCCAGGCGGCCCATGAAATTGTCGGGCATTTTCACCGTGGTGGGACTGGGCAGCAGCCAGCCCGCCTGCCGGGGATCAAAGTCTGCCATCGCCACCAGCAGCCAGGCCCCGGCCAACAGACCGATCAGCGCAGCGAGCCAGTTGGGCCGGAAATGGGTGGCCGCAGGCGAAGGCCCGTCGATTGGGTTTGAATTTGCAGGCTTGGGCATGGATGGTTCGGGCGGCCGCTGGGCCTGCGCCGCATTTCACGGCAACGCTCCCCCCGGTCAAACGCAATATGACCCCGGCCCCCTGTCCGGCGGTGTTTTCACAATTATTTCCCACGCCATGGACGAATTCCTCCGCTTCACCCCGCTCGTGCAGGAACGAGTCTGGGGTGGCCGTGCGCTGGAGACCAAATTAGGCCGCCCGCTCCCGCCCGGCGGCCGTCCGATTGGCGAAAGCTGGGAGATCGTGGACCGGCCGGAGGCGCAGTCGGTCGTCGTGGGCGGCACCTTTGCCGGGCAGACCCTGCGGCAGGTGCTGGAAAAGCATTCCGCCGAGATCATGGGGCCAAACTGGCCGGCGGAAAAACCGTTTCCCATTCTCGTCAATTGGCTCGACTGCCGCGAGCGCCTGAGCCTGCAAGTCCACCCGCCCGCCGTAGTGGCCGCGAAGCTCGGGGGCGAGCCCAAGACGGAGAACTGGTTTGTCGCGGCGGCCGAGCCGGGGGCGCATCTGATTGTGGGACTTAAGCCGGGAGTAACGCGCGAAAAGTTCGAGGCCGCAGTCGCCGCCGGCACAGCAGAGGCATGCGTGAACCGATTTCCGGTCGCGGCGGGCGACTCCGTGCTGGTGCGCAGCGGCCAGGTGCATGCGATCGACGGCGGCAACCTGATCCTGGAGATCCAGCAGAACTCCGACACGACCTACCGGGTGGATGACTGGGGCCGGGTGGGCCTCGACGGGAAGCCGCGGCAGCTCCACGTCGCCGAGTCGCTGCAGTCGATCTTGTGGGATGAAGCAGCCCCGCAGGTAGTGAAGGCGGCAGACAAGTTCTGCATGCTCGCCCAGGCGCGTGAGTTCCAAATCCTATATACGGCCCACAAGACAGGTGCCAAACTGGACTTCGATGCCGAGGAAGGGCCGTGTATCCTGAGTATTGTCAAAGGGCGTCTGACTTCAGCCCACGGTGAACTGAAGCGCGGGGACAATATCTTGGTGCCATACTCCGCCAGCTTCGTCCTCACGGTAGCGGAAGATGCGCAGGTATTGCTGACGCTTGGATTTTGCGGAAGGGGTCCCCATGATAATGAACATATAAAGGAAGCGGAAAATTGCCCGGCCGAAGATCTTGCCGCCACCTGGATTGAACAACAAAGCCACGACGACGGAGAAGACTGGGCCATCCGACGGGTCACTCAGCTCTGCGAACCTGTCTCTGACCCGGAAGAGGTCTGGCCCATTATTTTGCGGCTGGTGGAACTTTCCATCAATGATCAACGGCTCTCAGACGTTGCCGCTGGCCCGCTGGAAGATTTAATCTGCAACCATGGGGGGCAAATCATCAGCCGTGTAGAAATCCAGGCGAAAATGAACCCAAAATTTCGCCGATGTTTATCTGGCATATGGGGTTGGTCCAGCATGCCTGAAGCAATGCAAGCCAGAATTAAAAAAGTGGTCGGCGATGAAAAGCTTCAGTTGCCGCCCACCGGGTCGTGACGCATTTTGGCGTCGGCCCATGTAAGTTGGGCTTTAGGCCCGACGTGTCGGGGATAAACCCCGACCTACGATTTTTAGAATGCGTCACCACCACCCACCGGTCGTGCTTGAAGATTGCCGCAACCCTTGCATGGTTCGCGGTTCGCATGCCTGAACCTGCCGACTTCTCCACCGAATACCAACCCGCACCGGACGCTCACGGGCAGACGCCCGAGGCCACACCGGCCGCCGCGGCCCAGTCCCCCGAAGAGACGCTGGCCGCCGCCAAAACGGCGGCAGCCGACAATCTCGACCGTTACCTGCGCCTGGCGGCTGATTTGGAAAATTTCCGCCGCCGCACCGTGCGCGAGAAGGACGAACTGCGGCAATTTGCCGCGTCGCGCGTGTTGGAGGATATGCTGCCCGCACTCGACAATCTCGCCTTCGCCCTCACCGCCACCAAGGCGCCCAATGCCGACCTCAAGACCCTCGCCGGCGGCGTCGAAATGGTGCTCACCCAGTTCAAGGGTGCGCTGGCCAACCATGGCCTCAAGGAGATCAGCCCCGTCGGACTGGCGTTTGACCCCCACCAGCACGAGGCCATCTCCCATGCGCCCAGCGCCGACGTCAAGGCCGAGCACGTCCTGACGGTGGTCCGCACCGGCTATTCGCTCAACGGCCGGCTGTTGCGCCCGGCGAGCGTGGTGGTTTCCAGCGGTCCGGCAACATGAGCATGGGCAACGATCACGACCAAACGGGAGGGGCGGTGCTGGTCGCCGCCATGGCCGGGACATTCCCGATCCGGGCGTCGGTTAATCCCAAACGGGCGTCGGCAAGCAACGCCCCTACGGTCGGCGGCGGCATGCCCCAAGAAAGCTAAAATCATGGCCCAAGACGATTACTACGAACTGCTCGGCGTGGAAAAAACTGTCACCGCCGAAGAGTTGAAAAAAGCCTACCGCAAAAAGGCGGTGCAATTCCATCCGGACAAAAATCCCGGCAACAAAGAGGCCGAGGAGATGTTCAAAAAAGTCTCGCACGCCTACGAAGTGCTGAGCGACACCGAGAAACGCGCCGCCTATGACCGGTATGGCGCGGCGGCGTTTGAAGGCGGCGGCGGGGGCGTGCCCCGCGGGCCGGGCGGATTCGGCGGGGGCGGGTTTCATGACCCGGCCGACATCGTTCGCGAAGTCTTCGGCCAGGGCGGGGGC
>CAIXIZ010000256.1 GCA_903919625.1 uncultured Verrucomicrobiota bacterium | reverse complement strand
GGCAGATCAAGGCGCTCGGCTTCTCCTATGACTGGGACCGCGAGTTCGCGACGACCGACGAAAGCTATTTCCGGTGGACGCAGTGGATTTTTTTGCAGCTCTTCCGGCGCGGCCTCGCCTATGTGGACGAGCGCCCGGTGTGGTGGTGCCCGGAATTGCGCACGGTCCTGGCCAACGAGGAGGTCGTGGACGGCAAAAGCGAGGTGGGCGGCTTCCCGGTGGAACGGCGCAACCTCCGCCAGTGGGTGCTGCGCATCACGGCCTACGCCGACCGGCTGCTCGCCGACCTCAAGGACGTGGACTGGCCTGACTCGACGAAGCGGATGCAGGAAGCGTGGATTGGCCGGAGCGAAGGCGCGGAGGTCTCGTTCGCATTGGCGAACGAAAAGCTTGGCGCGCTGAAGGTTTTCACGACGCGGCCCGACACGCTGTTAGGCTGCACCTACATGGTGCTCGCGCCGGAGCATCCGTTGGTGGACGCGCTCACGATACCGGAACAGCGCGACGCCGTCGCGACGTATCGCCGGAAAACCGCGGGCAAGAGCGACCTGGAGCGCACCGACTTGGCGAAGGAAAAATCGGGCGTGTTCACGGGCGCGTTTGCAATCAATCCGGTCAACGGCGAGCGCGTGCCCGTGTGGATTGCCGACTATGTGCTGACGGGCTACGGCACCGGCGCGATCATGGCCGTGCCGGCGCATGACGGGCGGGACTGGGAGTTTGCCCGCCAGTATTCCCTGCCCGTGGTGCAGGTCATTGAGCGCAGCTCGGGCGAGACAACGCTCCCTTATGTGGGTGATGGCAGGCTCATCAACTCCCCCGGTTACAATGGGCTGCCGTGGCCCGAAGCAAAAAAACAGATTACCGCCGCACTGGCCGCGCGCGGCATCGGTCAGGCAACCGTCAACTACAGGCTCCGCGACTGGCTCTTTTCCCGCCAACGCTACTGGGGCGAGCCGTTCCCCATCGTGTGGGTGAACGAGGCCGACTACCTGCGCGCGGCGGCCGTCCGGAAAGATTTGCCCGCGTCCCCGGTGACGTTTGCCCAGGATGGCGCGACCCGTTTCGCGCTGCCGCTGCCGGCGGAAGCGCTGCCGCTCACCCTGCCCGAGGTGCAATCGTATCTGCCGGGCGGCAACGGGGAAAGCCCGCTCGCCAACGTCCCCGACTGGCTGGACATCTGGTTTAATTTCCAGACCGGCGAATCGCTCCCCGCGGTGCAGCCGCAGCCGGCCGGCGGGCTTTGGGTGCGCGGGCGGCGCGAGACCAACACCATGCCGCAATGGGCCGGTTCCTGCTGGTATTATCTGCGTTTCACCGACCCGCAAAACGACACGGCCTTTGCCTCACCCGGGGCGCTGCGCTACTGGGGCGTGCCCGACCTCTACGTCGGCGGCGCCGAGCATGCGGTGCTCCACCTGCTTTACGCGAGGTTCTGGCACAAGGTGCTGTTTGACCTCGGCGTGGTGCCGCAAAGCGAGCCGTTCACGAAGCTCTTTCACCAGGGCATCATCCTTGGCGAGGATGGTGAAAAAATGTCCAAGAGCCGCGGCAATGTCGTCAGCCCCGACACGATCATCGCGTCCCATGGGACCGACACCCTGCGGCTTTATCTGATGTTTCTCGGCCCCCTGGAGGCCATGAAACCATGGAGCATGCAACAGATCGAGGGGGTTCACCGTTTCCTGCACAAGGTCTGGCGCGAATGCATCGCGGCGGATGGCGCCATCAATCCAAAAATTTCCGCCACCGCCGCCGAACCGCCTGAGCTGACCAGGCTGCTCCACGAAACCATCAAAAAAGTGGGCGAAGACATCGAAGGGCTCTGCTTCAACACGGCGATTTCACAGATGATGATTTTCGTCAATGCCCTCCAGAAGGCGCCCGTGGTGGGCCGCGCAACCGTGCTGGCGTTTCTGCAGGTGCTCGCCCCTTTCGCCCCCCATCTGGCGGATGAATTGTGGTCGCGATTGGGTGGTGGCGGGAGTGCAGGGAGGGCGGCGGCGGCGGGCGGCGGCGCGCGCCTTGCAGCGGGCGGCG
>CAIXIZ010000255.1 GCA_903919625.1 uncultured Verrucomicrobiota bacterium | reverse complement strand
ATCGCCAGCAAAGCGTCCCCGCTGTGGCAAAGCGTCTCGACGAGATCACGCTGTTCTGCATCCAGCGGGGTGCCAAGCAGCAATCCCGCCATGCCGATGACCCCGTTCATCGGCGTACGGATTTCATGGCTCATATTGGCCAGGAAGGAGCTTTTGGCGAGATCCGCGGCCTCGGCGGCGGCTTTGGCCAGCTGCAGGGCGGATTCAGTTTTGGCCCGGCGGGCGATCTCCTGCTCAAGTTCGGCGGTCCGGGCGCGCACCCGTTGTTCCAATTCGGTGGCATGGCGGCGGGATTGGTTGAGCAGCCGCCATTTTTCGGTCAGCGAATTGGCCAGCTGCAGCACCTCAACCGTGTCAAATGGCTTCTTGAGAATGAGCAGCCGGTCGGAGGCGCCCAGTTTGGTGATCATGTCCTCCCAGGAATAATCCGAAAAGGCCGTGCAGATGACGACCTGCAGGTCGGGGGAGGCCGCCCAAAGCGCGAGCGTGGTCTCAACCCCGTCCCAGCCTGGCGGCATGCGGACATCGACAAAAGCCATGGCATAAGGCCGGCCGGCGGCCTCGGCCGCACGCACCAGCTCGAGGCTTTCCTGCCCCTGATAGGCAGAATCCAGCGCATACCGGCGTTCCTCGCAGACCGGCACCCGGGTCGTGGACACGCCAAAGATCTCCGCCTCGATGTCGGCGGCGGCAGACGCCGCAACGCTGTGGCGTGGGCACAGAATTTTGCGAATGTCCTCGTGGATGGCGCGGTTGTCATCGACGACAAGGATTCGGCTGTTCAGGCCGGGCGGCGATTGTGCGGTGGAAGAAGGCATGCGTGACTGGCCGCCAGACGTTCAGGTGCGACGGTGGTTCTGTCATCGGCACAATCGGGAAAAATTCAATCCCAGGGGGTCTGATTCCCTGATGCTGGTTACGGCTTGGTTGGCGTTGCTTGATGACGCCCGGATCGAGGGTGGCGACCAGCACCGCCCCTTGTTGCTGCCATTGCCGGCCATGCCGCGGAGCCTGCTCCGGAGATCTTTGCCCAGGCTTGCTCCCAAATCACTCCAGCCCGGCCAAGCCGCGCGTTGGCTTTGACACCCAGGCCGGAACCGGCAGCCTGCAGGCTTCAGCCTCATGAATCCGGTCACGCGCATCTTATTCTTTGCCGGCATCCTGCTCACGGTGGGGGCGGCGGCGGTCATCTTGCAAATCTGGGCCGTATGGCCGTTGCGCAACGACCTCCATCCGGCGGAAAACATCCCGGGCGAAACCCGTGCTCCGCCGGAATTGTGGCGGCGGGAGCAGACCGCCGCCGCCATCCTGGCGGTTCTTGCCCTCGCCGGCATCACCGCCGCCGCCCTGCTGCCCGGCGTGCAGCCCCGGCCCGCTGCAGACAAGACCACGCGGGCCGGGGTGGAGCTGCTGGCCCGCACTTCTGCCACGCAGAGCGTGGCCCTGGCCCAGGAACGTCAGACCCGCCAGCGCACGGAAGAAAATCTGGCGATGGAGCAGATGCGGGCCAGCCAGGCCGTCGCCGACAAAGTCCGGTTGGGGCGTGATTTGCATGATAGCCTGATCCAGTCGCTCTATGCCACCGGCCTCACGCTCGCTTCGGCCCGTCAGAAAGTTGCGACCGAGCCCGCCCGCGCGGCGGAGCTGCTCGACCGCAGTGTCGAGCTGCTCAATTCCACCATCCGCGAGCTGCGGGCCGCCATCAGCGGGCTTTCTGCCCAACGGCAGCAGGAGCAGACTTTTCCCGCCGCCGTGCAGGCGGTGACCGAGATGCTGGGTTCCGGGCGGGATGCGGTCTTCGATATCCGGCTGGATGGCACGGCAACCACCCAGATCGGGGAGACCCAATATGCCGACCTGCTGCAGATCATCCGTGAGGCCGTCAGCAATGCGCTCCGCCATGGCGGCGCGAAATCCGTGGTCATCCGGTTGCATGCAGACCAGGGACGGCTGTGCCTGCTGGTGCAGGATGACGGCTGCGGCTTCGATCCCGCCACCCCCGCCATCGGCGGAAACGGCCTCCGCAACCTGCGCGCGCGGTCGGACCTGCTGCGCGGTGAACTGCGCGTGAACAGCGCACCCGGTGCTGGAACACGCCTTGTGCTGACCTTTGCCGCCAAAACTGCCGGATGAAAAAGCACCCCGAACTCCCGCCCATCCGCCTCGTCGTCGTGGACGACAGCGAGCTGGTCCGCACCGGCCTGCATACTTTGCTGGAGGATACGCCCGATCTGAAATCGTGGGCGAGGCGGCCAGCGCCCGTGATGCCCTCACGGTCTGCGCCCGACATCAGCCCCAGGTGGTGCTGCTCGACATCCGCCTGCCCGACGGCGATGGCCGCGAGGTGTGCCGCCGGCTGCTGCTGCAGCAGCCGGCCCTGCGGGTGCTCTTTCTCACCTCGGCCGACGACCCCAGCATGGTCGACGAGGCCATCCTTGCCGGTGCGCATGGCTATCTGCTCAAGGAAATCAACCCCGGCGCGCTCGCCCGGGCTATCCGCACCGTGGCGGGCGGCCAGTCCGTCCTGGATCCGCAGGTCACCGGCCGGGTATTGCAGCTGGCCCGCACCGGACTGCCCACCGGGGCAAACGACTCCAACCCCCTGGACAAGCTGTCCCCGCAGGAACGGCGCATCCTGGCCCTGATTGCCGGCGGTGGCACCAATAAGGAAGTGGGCCTCAAATTGAATTTGAGCGAGAAGACGGTGAAAAATTATCTCAGCTCGGTTTTTGTCAGACTGCACGTCTCTCGACGGGCGGAGGCGGCGGCGATCTACGCACAACACCAGCCTGCCGAGGTTCGCAAAATCACCTGACCGCCTTTGCGCAGATTCCCGCTTCGCCCGAAGCGGGCCACACGGAGAACGTCGCCCGGCGCGGGAGAGCCGGAACGGATTGGGCGTCACCCTGGCTTGCCAGACTCCGTAAGGCTGATCCTGCCAACCGCAGCCTGGCCTCTGACAGGCCTGAACGGCCCTAGGGACAATAGGGCCGTCGGCGGGACCTTATTGGACTCGTCTTGCCCCGGTGACCGCCCAATGCTGGGCACGATCCCATTACCAACGTGCATAAAACCACCGCCATTGCTCCCCGAACCTCCGCGTCGGCCTTGAGTCTGATCGAGGTCATCACGGCGATGAGCATTCTCGCGATGGTGATGGTCGGAGTCCTGACCAGTCTGATCCAGACCCGCCGGACCACCCAGGCCAACATTGCGCACAGTACTGCGTTCACCATCGCCCAGGGCTATATCGAACAGATTAAAAACATTCCCCTGCAAACCTTCGTCAATGCCAGCCCGTCGGATACGCAAAACACGCCCAATCTTTCTGTCTCCTATGTCCTCCCCACCCTGAAAGATCAGTCCAGTACCGTCATCCAGTTGAGCACCACCCCTTCATCGGTGGCGGCCAGCACCCTGACCGGGGCGACTCCCGGCGTCACCCCCTCCGGGGTGGTGGACAACCTGCAATCGTTCGACATGGACAGCCAGTCCACCTCCAGCACGGTTACCTGGACGACCGCCTGGCCCGGTGCCAATACCACCCTCACCCCTTACCCCAGCACCACCCCCGGGTTGACCGATTTGCGGATGAATTTTTGGGTGAAAATCACCGATTTGACCCCGAGTGCTTCGCCCATGTGCAAATGTTATGGCATTCTGCTGGTCTATGCCTGGCAGTACATTGATGGGGTAAAAATCAAATATCAGATGGATACGGTCAGCACCATGCGCTCCGCGGTCCAAACTTTCTGACCTTATGAAAATCTCCCGTCACCAGCCTCTGCCACCCCATCGCGGGTTTACCATGATTGAAATCTTGGTGGCGGTCGGATTGATGAGCCTGGTGATGCTGGGCCTGGTCTCATTTTTCCGCCAGGCCATGAAGATGTATTACGTGGACGGGGCCAGACTGGCGGTCAATGCCGACTTGCGGTCGTTCACGGTGCGGATGGAAAAGGATGCCGACAGTTCAAATTTTTTCCTGGTCTATCCCGGGTTCGGCAACCTGACCACCGGCTCGGGATCGTCGACCGTCGACGCCGCCGTGGCCAACGGGCAGGTGGGTGATTTTCTGGTGTTGGTCTACATCGATCCTGCGCAGGCCGGCACCGGTGCCAGCATGATCACCCGCCTGGTCGGGTATTACCGGGAGGTCACCAACACCAATCTCAATACCGGCCCGGTGCATCGTTTTGATGTCACCATCTCGCCCTCCGTTGCGGCCACCTCGGCCCCCATGTATTCAATTATCAATACCTATGTCACGGGCTCCGCCTCGTCCTACCCCGTCCTGGATCCGATCTCCCAGGGCCTGACCACCAATGCCAGCCAGTCCACGCCAACGCCCGCCCTATTTTACAATCTCATGAATCGCAGCGTGATGATCAGCACCCAGATGTCCGAGCTGCTGACCACGCAAGGCAGCCAGATTCAAACGGGCAACACCTACAATTTCACCGTTTCACCCCGCGGTTGATCCCCTCCCCCATGCGTACGTCATCCTTCCAATCTGCCCGGGCGCCGGGACGGGGCTCCGCCCTGATCAGTGTGTTGATTTTCACGACCATCCTGCTGCTGCTTTCCGGCTCGGTGCTGCAGTGGACCCGGAACGAGAGCAAGATGACCACCCGCAGCGCCAATCTGATCGAAGCCCGGAATGCCGCCGAGGCCGTCGAGGAATATGGCTGTTATCTGGTCGCCCAGGCGTTCAACACCAGCATGAACCCGACTTTCGGCACAGGGGGCACGACCACGATCTCCTTTCCCTCCAGTGTGGCCACCTCGTTCTTTGCCGGCAGCAACATTGACCCCACGAGCATCCAGGTGAAAGCCGGCTCTGTCACCCAGGTGCCGTCCGGCAGGCTCTATTACATTGATCCCTCGGATCCGAACAACCGTTATGATCCGCTCTCCGGTCGTTACGTTTTTCGCCGTGACGTCACCGTCATCGCGCAGGCCACGGCCACCCCCCCGACCGGCACCGGGGGCACCATCACGGCCTATGTCACCGAAAAAGTTTCGGTCCGTGGCGCCCCGCTCTTTGCCTACGCCATTTTTTACAGCGGCAACGACCTTGAGGTGGATCCTCAGCCCCAGATGGACATCTTCGGCCCCGTCCATGTGAATGGCAACCTGTTCGTGGGTCCCGTCGGCACCTCGGCCCTGTCCTTTCACGGCCCGGTCACCGCCTCGGGCAGCGTGTTTCACTCCTGGCGCGGCACCTCCTCCACCGCCCAGGAAGGCAGCACCATGAACGCCACCACGGCCGTCAATTTCTCCAGCAATATTGCCGGGACGTCGACCGCCTCCATGCGCAGTTCTGGCGGAGTCTGGCAGGACAGCACCATGGGGGCGGACGCCAGCACCTACGGCCTCGCCAGCCTGCTGGCCCTGGTCACCACCACCGCTTCCACCAATTTCAGCAAAACCGCCTCACAACTCTGGGCGGGCAATCTTCAGACTGCGGCCATGGGCATCCAGTCCTACAATCCCATGGGCTACAATGAGGTGGTCGGCAACGTGGGCGGGACCAACATTCTCGCCACTGATCCGCTCGCCGACAGCGGCGGCAATGTCGGCACCGGGGCCGGCTTTGGCCACGGTTATGGACCCCATGCGCTCATCGAGCCGCCCCTCGTCGTGTCGAGCACCGACACTTACTCCAGCGCCAAGGCCGGCATCGAGCAGCAGAAATTTTCCCGCAAGGCCGGGCTCTATGTGCAGGTCACGGTCACCGCCACCAACACCGCCACCGTTAAGCTTTTTGGTGATCCCAACTCGGCTCCCAGCGGCACTCCCGCCGCCAATATCGGTCCCAATGGCGGCCTTCTCCTCGGGACTGCGCCCGCCAATCTCATCCAATACATTCCCTATACGGCCAGCGGCTCCGGTACCACCACCACGGTGAGCAAGGGACTGTATGACCAGCAGCAAAATACCGGCGTGAATCTCGTCCAGGTCAACATGGGGGTGCTGAAGACCGCGCTTACGGACATGACCACCACCTCATCCGCTACGGTCGGCACGGATATCGTCACCGCTTCGGGCGCCAAATGGGGCGGCGGCACCTCCAACGGATACGACACCTACACCAACGGTTCCACCGGCTGGAACGGCGGGCTCTATGTCGAAGTCGCCAATGCCAGCTCAACCATGACCGGGATCATCCTGTCCAACGGCACGGTTGCCAGCGGCAGCAGTCTCGTTCCCACCGGAACCAGCGCGCCCAATGCCGTGACCGGTCTGACTGTTGCGACCAACGCCCCGGTCTATGTTCTGGGAAATTATAATGCCGATGGCACCATTGGGTCGGCCGGCACGGCCAACTCCGCCCAGTACCCGGACGATGGCAAAACCGGCGCTTCCGGCAATGCCAGCGCCGAAACCCCGGCCGCCATCGCCGCCGACTCCGTCACCATCCTGTCCGCCAATTACTTCGGCACCGCCGCCACCACCCACAATGCACCGGCGTCGCAGGCCAGCGGCTCGGCCTTCAATAGTTTCAAAACCATCGATCCGTCCTCCGGTGGCAGTGTTGAGGTCGCGGCGGCAATGATCACCGGAACCAACACCACGAGCCCGGACAGCGGTTCCACCCAGCAGTACAGCGGCGGCGTGCATAATCTGCCCCGGTTTCTGGAGAACTGGAGCGGCCTGACTGTGGCCATCCGCGGTTCGCTGGTCTCGATGTACAACAGCCGCGTCGCCAGCACCGCCTGGGGTGCCGACTACTATACCCCGCCCACGCGGTCGTGGGGCTTTGACCAGCTTTTTGCCAATGGCAATTTTCCCCCCATTTGCCCGCAGGTCATCTCCTACCGTCGGGCGGGATTCAGCTATCTCGCCAATTCGGCCTCCTATAGTGCGATTGCCAGCGGCCTTTGAGCCCCGCCTGGGGTGTGCTCAGCCCGCCGCCTGTGCTTTCAGCCAGGCCGACAGCTTCGCCCATGCCCGCGCCCGGTGGCTGACCAGATTCTTTTCAGCGGCGCTCATCGCCGCCATGCTCCGGGTCTCGCCTTCCGGGACAAACAGCGGATCATAGCCAAATCCCGCCGCTCCGTCGGGCTCCGTCAACAGCTGCCCGGCGCAACGCCCTTCAAAGCGGCGCTCCCCGCCATCCGCCCCGAGCAGCAGGAGCACACAGACGAACTGCGCCCCGCGTTTTCCCTCCGGCACATTTCGCATTGCCGCCACGAGCCTGGCCAGATTTTCGCCATCCGCTGCGCCCGGCCCCGCATAGTTGGCCGATTCCACCCCGGGCGCGCCGTCCAGCGCGTCCACGCAAAGCCCGCTGTCGTCGGCCAGCACCCACCATCCGCCCTTCGTCGCCTCCACGGGCGGCGTTCCTGCCCCTGCCAGCACGGCCTGCAGCGCCTGCGCCTTTTTTCGCGCATTGCCATCAAAGGTTCCGGTGTCTTCCGCCACGGGGGGCATTCCCCCGGCCGCCCGCGCCGAAATGATTTCCACCTCCAGCCGGTCACGCCTGGCCAGCGCGGACAGCTCCGCGGCCTTGTGCGGGTTATTTGAGGCTAAATACAGTTTCATCGAGCAGCAGCTTCCCCGGGTAAACCACCCGCCCGCGCATCAGCGCGTCATCACCGAGGATCTCGTGGCGCACCTCGGCGAGCCGGACCGCCTGGTCGGGCCGCTCCGGCCGCAGGCCGCTGAAGATGCTCTTGGCCTTGTCATCCGCCAGGAGCACCGGGGCGCGATAGGCGAACAGATAGTCCATCTCCCGGGCCCGCACCAGCTCGCTCACGAGCTGCGCGCCGCCTTCAAAATAAACCCCGGTGATTTTCTCCTCCGCGCATTTTTTCCGAAAGGCGTCAAAGGGCACGCGTTGCGAGGACGATTCAAAACACCACACCCGGATGCCCTGCTCGCGCAGCTTGCGCACATAGCCCATGCCCCCATGCGGTGTCGTCACCACGATGGTGCGTGCGCGAAACTCATCCGTGAACACGCGCGGCATCGCCTTGTCCACGACCGTCCGCAGCAGCCCGTCAAACACGAACCGCCACGGGCACCAGTCCGCCTCGCCTTCGCGCCGTGCGGTCAGCCGCGGGTTGTCCTGCAGAATCGTCCGCGCCCCCACCGCGATGCCGGGAAAGAGGCGGCGCCAGCGGTGCACGTCCGCCCGCGCGAGGGCGCCTGTGATCCATTGGGACTCGCCCGTCCGGCAGGCGATCTTGCCATCCAGCGTCACCGCCGACTTCGCGGCCAGCAACGGTCCGCCGGTGGTGATCCAGTGGTTGAAGATCAGATTCAGGTCGGTGCACTCCCGGGCGAGCACGCCGGCCACCACCTCCACTCCCGCCTCGCGCAATTTTTCCAGTCCGCGCCCGGCGTGGATCGGGTTGGGATCGGTCGCGCCCACCACCACCCGCCGGAGTCCTGCCGCCAAAATCGCCTCGGTGCAGGCTCCCGTGCGCCCCGCCGTTGAGCAGGGCTCCAGCGTCACATAGAGCGTGGCGCCGGGCTGCGGGGCGCGGCCGAGCGCCGCCAGGGCCGCTTTCTCCGCATGGGCCCCGCCATCTTCGGCGTGCCAGCCCTCGGCCACGACCTGGCCGCTCTCGGCGATAAGCGCACCGACCATCGGATTGGGATGCGTCTGACCCCAGCCCCGGCGGGCCAGCTCCAGCGCCCGTCCCATGAAAAAATCGTGGGGCTCAGTCATGGACATACGGATTGCCCTTCCTCTCTGCGCCCACGGTTGTCGCCGGTCCATGGCCGGGGAAAACTGCCGTGTCCGGCGGCAAAGTGTAGATTTGCGTCCGGATGGACTGCTCCAGCATCGGAAAGCCCCCGCCCGGCAGATCGGTCCGCCCTACGCTGCCCTGGAACAGGGCGTCACCGACAAAGGCGGCCTTCGCGGCCGCAAAGTAAAACAGCACGCTCCCGGGACAATGCCCCGGCACATGCCGCACCTCCGCCTCCAGGCCCAGCGCCGCCAGCCGGTCCCCCGGCGCGACCCAGCGGTCCACCTTGACCGGCTCGAGCCCGAGGTCCTCATCCATAAATTTCTTCATCACCTCCGGGGTCTCGATCAGCACCCGGTCGGCTGCGTGGGCGCTCACCCGCGCACCCGTCGCGCGCACGACTTCCGCGCCACCCTGCATGTGGTCCCAGTGCCCGTGGGTGAACCACAGCTCGGCCAGCCGGCATTTTTCGGCCCGCAAGATTGGCTCCACTTCCGCCCACACCCCGCCCGGGGCGTCAATGAGCACGGCCTCGCCGCGTTCCGGCGCCGTGAGCAGATAGGCGTTGGTCGAGATTGGCCCGGCGGGCAGGACATGCAGATTCACTCCGCCAATGCATGCGCTTTTGCCCGCCATGCAACGTGAAAACCCCGTCGGGAGGTTCTTCCGTTTCTGCCCGGACGAACCGCCTCACTCCTCGTGCGATTGCAGCGCGGCGACGACATTGAAATCCTCCAGTGTCGTCGTGTCGCCCTTCACGGTGCCACCGGCCGCGATTTCCTTCAGGATGCGGCGCATGATTTTTCCGCTGCGCGTCTTGGGTAGGCCGGCGGCGAAGCGCACATCGTCGGGTCGGGCGAGCGAGCCGATTTCCCTGGCGACATGGGCCCGCAGCTGCTCCTTCAGTTCCGGCGTGGCGCCAAAGCTGTTCTTCAGCGTGACGAAGCACACGAGCGCCTGGCCTTTGAGCTCGTCGGGCCGGCCGACCACCGCGGCCTCGGCGACCGACGGGTGCGAGACCAGGGCGCTCTCCACCTCGGCGGTGCCGATGCGATGGCCCGAGACGTTGAGCACATCGTCAATCCGCCCGACGACCCAGAGGTAGCCGTCGGCGTCAAACCGGGCGCCATCGCCGGCGAAATAATATCCGGGCAGCTCGCTCCAATACTGTTTCTTGTAGCGGGCGTCATCGCCCCAGAGGGTCCGCAGCATGGAGGGCCAGGGGTTCTGCAAAAACAGGCGGCCGCCGCCGCCGCGCGGCACTTCCTTGCCCTGCTCGTCGAGAATCTTCGGCACGACGCCGAAGAACGGCAGCGTGCAAGAGCCCGGGGTGGTCGCCGTGATGCCGGGCAGCGGCGTGACCATGATCGCCCCGGTCTCGGTCTGCCACCAGGTGTCCACGATCGGACAGCGCTTTTTGCCAATGAGCGTGTGATACCACATCCAGGCTTCCGGGTTGATCGGCTCGCCCACGGAGCCGAGCAGCCGCAACGAGGCCAGGCTGTGTTTCTTCACATAGTCGTCGCCCCAGCGCATGAAGGCCCGGATGGCGGTGGGCGCGGTGTAGAATATCGTGACCCCGTGGCGGTCGATGATGTCCCAGAAGCGGTCGGGTTCGGGATGGTTGGGCGCGCCCTCGTACATGAGCACGGTCGCGCCGTTGGCGAGCGGACCGTAGACCACGTAGCTGTGGCCCGTGACCCAGCCGATGTCGGCGGTGCAAAAATAGACATCCGTCTCCTTGAGATCGAAAACGTATTTCGTGGTGATGGTGGTGCCGAGGAGGTAGCCCGCGCTGGTGTGCAGGACGCCCTTGGGTTTGCCGGTCGAGCCGCTGGTATAGAGGATGAACAGCGGATGCTCGCTGTCGTGGGCCTTGGCGCGGTGCGCGGCCGGCTGGCCCGCGATCGCCTCGTGCCACCAGCGGTCGCGGCCCGCCTCCATCGTGATGGGATTGCCGGTGCGCCGGAGCACGATGACATGCTGCACGCTGGGCGTGCCGGCCAGCGCCCGGTCCACATTGGGCTTCAGCTCAATGATCTTGCCGCGTCGCCAGCCGCCGTCGGCGGTGATGATGAGCTTGGCCTGGCAGTCGTTGACGCGATCCTTGATCGCCTCGCTGGAAAAGCCGCCGAAGATGACCGTGTGGATCACGCCCAGCCGGGCGCAGGCGAGCATGGCGACCGCGGCCTCGGGCACCATGGGCAGGTAAATGGCCGCGCGGTCGCCCTTGGCGAGCCCCAGCGACAGCAGGGCGTTGGCGAACTGGCAGACCTCGCGGTGCAGCTGCTTGTAGGTGATGGTGCGGATGTCGCCCGGCTCGCCCTCAAAGATGATGGCCGCCTTGTTTTCGCGCGCCGTGCCGAGGTGGCGGTCGAGACAGTTGGCGGCGACATTGAGCTTACCGCCGAGAAACCATTTCGCATGCGGCAGTTTCCACTCCAGCACCTTTTTGAAGGGTTTTTGCCAGGTCAGCAGCTCTTTGGCCTGCCGTCCCCAAAATTTTTCTGGGGTATTGACAGACTCCGCATAAAGTCTTTTGTAGGCGGCATAACTCCCAAGGTTCGCTTGGCGTTGAAACTCGGCCGAAGGCCTGAATTTCCGGTGTTCCCGGGATACTGAGGTAATCGTCTGGTTCGTCACGTTGGATGGCTGGTTGGGGAT
>CAIXIZ010000254.1 GCA_903919625.1 uncultured Verrucomicrobiota bacterium | reverse complement strand
CCTTTGGCCGTGCAGAAATGCTCAAAGTCGGCCACGCTCACCGGATTGCTCGGGCGGCTTTCGAACCACTCGCTCGTATAGACATCGTTGCGGGGCTTGCGCCCGTGCAAGAGCACGTCGAGCCGGTTTTTCCAGTAGCCATGGTTCACAAAGCCCACCGTCACCGCCCGGCCGACGCGGAGCGCCTCGGCGATGACGGCGGCGGGGTCGGCGACCTCCTCCAGCGTGCGCGAGCAGATGACGCGGTCAAAATGCCGGTCGGGAAACGCGCGCATGAATTCGAGCATGTCGCCCTGATAGGCCGTGACCCCCTGCTGCACGCAGGCGGCGATCTTGTCGAATTCCATATCCACGCCGACGGCATAGATGTCCTTCGACTGCACCAGCGAGTCGAGCAGCGCACCGCGCCCGCAGCCGAGGTCGAGCACGCGCGAGCGCGGCTCGACCCAGTCGGCGAGGATTTGCATGTCAACGGAGCGTTTGACGGCGGGCTTGGTCATGGGAACTGCCGCAGGTTAAACGCGCCCTGTTGCGCCCGGTCAAGCGCGCCGGGCGCGGGCCAACCGGCTCGGTTGCAGGCCAGCTCGCTGAGCTGGCTGGCTTGGGCGACAGCGCCACGTCACCCGACGTGGCCTGCAGCGAAACGCCCCTCAATCCCGGCCCAGCCGCACGTCCAGCCAGACCGCCAGCGCCAGCACGCTGCCACGGGCGATATACTTTAGCTCCGGCGAAACAGCCATTAGGGTCATCCCATTGAGCAGGCTGGTCATGATGAGCGTGCCAAACAGCACACCCCAGACCGTACCACGGCCGCCCTTGAGCGCGGTGCCGCCGATGACGCAGGCCGCAATCGCGTCGAGTTCCATCAGATCGCCCACCGTCGTGCTGGAGGAGCCCTGATAGGCGGTCTGCATGAATCCGGTCACAGCTGTCGCCGCCCCCATCAGTACATAGGCGCCACTCAGGACCCGGTCCACATTGATGCCGGAAAGCACCGCCGCCTCCTCATTGCCACCGATGGCATAGAGGTAGCGGCCAAAAGGGGTGTGGCGCGTGAGGAAATACACCACGACCGCAGTCGTGGCCAGGATGAGAAACGTCACCGGCAGGCCATGGAACCGGTTGAACCGGTCCACCACCACAAAAACCACCCCGGCGATGAGCACCAGGCGCAGCCCCAACCGGCCGGCCGGCGGAACCTTTAACCCATGGGCGACGCGGGCTGCCCGGCCACGCCAGAGCAATCCGGCCAGCACCGCCACCACCACGCCCGCCAGGATGAAACCGGCATTGGACGGCAGATAATAGGTCGTGATCCGCGAAAAGAGATTCTCGTCCACCCCCATCACGGGAACCGTCTCGTCCGCGATGACGAGCCAGAAGGCGCCCTTGAAGACGAGCAGGCCGCCGAGCGTGATGATGAACGAGGGGATGCGCTGTTTGACAATCAGCGTGCCCATGAGCGACCAGAGCACCAGCGCCGCCAGGAAAGCCACCCCGAGCGCGGCGGGCGCGCCCCACGCGTGCCCGGTGACCAGGACGGCGGCAATCCCCCCGATGAGGCCGACGCCGCTGCCGACCGAGAGGTCGATCTGGCCGGTGAGTAAAATCATGAACATGCCCAATGCGAGCGTGCCGATGATTGAAAACTCGATCATGAGCTGCGAGAGGTTCCGCGAGCCGAGGAAGATGAATTTCGCGTCCGGCAAGCCGCGCAGCGCATCGCCGTCGAGCTTGAGCGCAAAAAAAGCCCAGATGGCCGCCAGCGCGAGCGGCATCGAGAGGGTCTTGAAGAGGGCGCGGACGTTCATCGGCGGGAGGAAAGTCAGGCAGCGTGGGCGTGGCCCATCGCGGCAGCGAGGAGTTTTTCCTGCGCGAAGTCGGCGCGGGCGAAGGTGCCGCCAATCACGCCCTCGTGCAGCATGATGATGCGGTCGCTCATGCCCATCAGCTCCGGCAGCTCGCTCGACACCAGGATGACGGCCTGCCCTTCGGCGGTGAGGCGGTTGATCAATTCATAGACCTCCAGCTTCGCGCCGACATCAATGCCGCGCGTGGGCTCGTCGAGGAAGACCACGCTCGGGCCGGTCATCAGCGCCTTGCCGAGGACAACCTTCTGCTGGTTGCCGCCGGAAAGCGTGCCGGCGCGCGTGTGCTGGCTCGGGGCCTTCACGCGGAGCGAGCCGAAGAATTGCTGGTTGCGCACCTGCTCGGCCGGGACGTCGATCCGCCCGCCGCAACGGGTGAACTCACGCAGGCTGGAAAGCGAGAGGTTGAAGCCGATCTCCTGCGCGAGGATCAGGCCGTAGCGGCGGCGGTCCTCGCTCGCCAGCACCAGGCCGCGCCGGATGGACTCGCCCGGCGAGGGCCGCGCGTAAGGCTGGCCGCGCAAGGTGACCTCCCCGCCCAGCCGGTGACCCCAGGCCCCAAAGAGATGCATGAGCAATTCCGTCCGCCCCGCCCCCATCAGGCCGCCGAAGCCGAGCACCTCGCCGGCGCGCAGGTCGAAGGAAATGTCGCGCAGGAAGGCGGGCTTGCCCTTCGCCGGCGCGACGCTGAGGTGGCGGACAGAAAGGATGGGCTGGGGGTGGAGCGCGTTGACCTCAACACGCTGCTCGGCAGTCGCGGCGTCCAAGCGCGTGGGGGTCAACGCGCTCCACCCGGCTTTTCTGGGGAACAAATCCGTGATCTCGCGGCCCAGCATATGTTTGATGACGATGGGTATCGTGGCCTCGCGGGTTGCCAGCGTGGTGATGCTCGCCCCGTCCCGCAGCACGGTGATGCGGTCGGCGATGGCAAAAACTTCGTCGAGCTTGTGCGAGATATAGATGCAGGTCGTGCCCTGCGCGCGGAGCCGG
>CAIXIZ010000253.1 GCA_903919625.1 uncultured Verrucomicrobiota bacterium | reverse complement strand
TTGTAGAGGTCGTAGGCCCACTGGTATTTCAGCGGGAGGATGTTGAAATAGGGCACCTGGCGGCCATTGATGACCTTTTTGGCGGCAAACGCGGCCTCGGCCTTGGCCTGGTCGAGGACAAAGGTCTTGGTGCCGACTTGGAACGAAATTTGCATGGCGGACGGGGCAGACGGAGGAAAGGGACGGGACGGGAGAGAAAAGGGAGAAAGTGGTGTGTGACGGGGCTTGTTTTGGCGATGGAAAGCCCTAAGCGAACCTTAGTTGCTAGAACTTATTGACGCGTTGCTAACCACAACGGGTTGTGGTTGGCTGCTCCGTGCAACACAACGGGTATGGGATTTATCAAATATGGGGTCAAACGATTTTTTGTGAAAATCGTGTGATTTTTGGCTTGCGGCGGCCTGCCGCGCTTTCCCGCGGGCCGCGGCGGTCTGCGGCGGCGGATCTTTCCCCGGCGCCCGGCCGTTTTCCCCTCGCAGCCGCCCCGGCTGCCGTTTGAAAACGGATACACGTGCCGGGCGTTGTATTCAATTTTCCGTGCCGCCCAGAGGGAGCGGACGGGAAATCATGTCCCGGCGAGCGCGTTGGCGGTGTTCAGATGCTCCGGACCGGTGTATTTTTGCGACTGTTCGTCGGCGTGGTAGCTGGAGCGCACGAGCGGGCCGCTTTCCACCACGCCGAGGCCGAGGCCGAGGCCGAAATTTTTCCAATGCGCAAATTCCTCGGGCGGCGCCCAGCGCGAGACGGGCAGGTGCTGCGGCGTGGGCTGCAGATACTGGCCGATCGTGACGATGTCGGTCCGGTCGGAGGCGATGTCGCGGAGCGTCTGCTCGATCTCATGCTGTTCCTCGCCGACGCCGAGCATGATGCCGGTCTTCGTGGTGAAGCCGCGGCCCTTGGCATGGCGGAGCACGCTGCGCGAGCGGTCGTACCTGGCCTGCACGCGCACGGGCTTTTGGAGGCGCTCGACGGTCTCGACGTTGTGGTTGAAAATGTCCGGCTTCGCATCGAGCACGACATCCACATGCGCGGTGTTGCCCTTGAAATCCGGCGTGAGAACCTCGATGGCGGTCGCCGGGCAGCGGTGGCGGATGGCGCGGATGGTGGCGGCCCAGACGCTGGCGCCGCCGTCGGCGAGCTCGTCGCGGGCGACGCTCGTGATGACGCAGTGCCGCAGGTTCATCTTGGCGACGGCGTCGGCCACCCGGGCGGGCTCGCCGAGGTCGAGTTCCGTGGGGCGTCCGGTCTGGATCGCGCAAAAATTGCAGGAGCGGGTGCAGATGTTGCCGAGGATCATCACGGTGGCGGTGCCGCGCGACCAGCATTCGCCCAGGTTGGGGCATTGGGCGCTTTGGCAGACAGTGTGGAGGCCGTTGTCATCCACCAGCTGGCGTGTCGCCGTGAAGCCGGCGCCGCCCGGCAGCTTGGCACGAAGCCAGGCCGGTTTGCGCGCGGGGGCGGTGGGCAAGGCTGGATACATGCTGCCAAACGCATACGAAGCCAGGCGAAGCGCAAGCGGCTTTTCACCACCCGCGGGGTTCCGTCATGGCTGAAGCGCGCGGCGCACGGTTTCGAGGGCGGAGCGGCCTTCGGCATTATTGGGCGCGAGCCGCACTCCGGTTTCGAGGTGGGACAGCGCCTCGGTCTTGCGCCCGACATTGAAAAGGGCGACCCCGAGGTAGAGATGGGCGTTTGCGTTGCCGGGCTCGAGCTGCGCGGCGGTGTCGAATTCGGCGATGGCCTCGGGCAGGCGGCCGAGCCCGTTGAGGAGCTGGCCGAAATCAAAATGGCCCTGGGCGTAGCCCGGCCGGTCGCGCAGCAACGCCTGAAATTGGCGGACGGCTTCGGCCGCCTGGCCGGTTGCGCCGAGGGCTTTGGCGAGGTTGTTGCGGGCGATCAGCATCGCAGGCTTGAGCTCGGCGGCGGCTTGGAAATGCGGTATCGCCTCGGCGAGGCGGCCTTGGTTCGCGAGCGCATTGCCGAGACCCAGGTGGGCCTCGGCCAGATCGGGCTTTTGCCGCACGGCTTCGGTGAACTGCACCACCGCCTCCGGGTAACGGTTGAGGGCGAGCAGGGAGGTCGCAAAATTGTTCAGGGCGGTGGGGTAGTTGGGCTGCAGCCGCAAGGCCGCCTCCGATTCGGACAATGATGCCTCCGCCTGGCCGGATTTGTAGAGGGCCAGGGCCAGCTCCTGGTGCGCCCGCGCGTTTTGCGGGCGCTTGGCCACGGCATCTTGCCAAAGGGCGAGCGAGCTCCGGTAGGTCCCGTTGCGCCGGGACGTGGCCACCCCGAGCGCCACCGCGGCCACCATCCCCAGGCCGGTGGCGGCGACCAGTCCCGCCCGCCCGGTCCGCCGCACCAGCGCATGGACCGCCAGCACCATGACCGTCACGACCGCCGCCAACGGCAGATACATCCGGTGCTCGGCGGCGGTTTCCGTGCCGACCGGGATGATGCTGGAGCTGGGTGCGAGGATGGCGAAAAACCATCCGCCCAAAAACCCCCACGCCGGCCGCCGCCAGAGCGCCCACAGCGTGGCGGCGAACAGCGCCAGCAGCAGCAGCCCCTGCGGCCAGACCTTCCGCGGGTCGGTCACCACATCGAAACCATAGTCGGAAATGAGCCGGTCGGGCCACACGCTGAGCCGCAGGTATTGCACGATGGCCGCGCATTGCCGGAGCAGATAGGTCCACGGGGTGAGCTCCGGATTGCCCTTGATCCCGAAACCGGCGGTTTCGCCGCGATTGCCCGAGTGCAAAACCAGTGCTGCGAGCAGTCCCCAGGTCGCCGCCAGCCCGAGGTAAAATATCCAGCGTTGCTTGAGCGCAGCCTTGAAACTGCCGGTCACAAAGGTGCGATCGTAGAGCAGGGCCAGCAACGGGGCCGAGACCATGACCTCCTTGCTCGCCATGCCGCACAGACAGGCCGCCACGCCGGGCGCGAGCCAGCGCCACGGCCGGACCGATTCCGCCCCGCGGGCGAGGCACCAGAGCGTGAGCAGGTAAAACAGCGCGCATAACGATTCGGCCCGTTGCGCGATGTAGGTCACGGCCCCCGTCTGCAGCGGATGCACCGCCCAGAGCAGGGCGGCGGCGAACGCCAGCGGCAGGGCGACCGAACCAAATTTATCCCGCAGGACCGGTCCGGCGAGTGACCGTCGCACCAACCCAAACAGCAGCAGCGCGGCGCCCAAATGGATGGCCAGGTTGAGACCATGGTAACCCAGGACCTGGTCGCCGTCCTGGCCCGAGATCGGATCCTTCACCAGCGGATCCGGACCGGCCAGCGCATGGTTCACCGCGAAGGACAGGTTGACGAGCGGCCGGCCGGTGACGGTCTGTCCCTCATTGGGCGGGTTGAACGCGGTGCGCCAGGAGCGGATGGACGCGTTCTCCGCAATGCCCGGCAGGTCATCGAGGACGAACGGCCCCCGGAAGCTGTTGCTCCATGCCAGCGCCACCGCGAGCGCGATGAGCACTGCGCACGCCCAGACGGCGAGCGGGTTTGGCGGTGCGGCGGCTGGCTGCGGCCGGGAATTGTCAGGTGCGGGCATGGCGGGGTGCAAACGAGTGTCCGCGAGAAGGGCGGGAGAAATCAAGCGTGGGGATGACGGACAGGCCGCCGACTGGTAGCCCGCTTCGGGAGAAGCGGGAGGCTTGGCCGGCCGGGCGGGTTTTTGCGTTTGCCCCGCCGGGGGGCGGCTGCCAGCATCGCCTGTTCCATGAGCGACCACCCACCGGACATCTCCCACGACCAGCACGCCGTGCGGCGCCAGAAGCTCGCCGAACTGCGGGCGGCGGGGTGTGACCCTTTTCGCGCGAACTTTGCGCCCACGCATCTTTCGGGTGACGCGCTCAAGCTCCATGTGGACGGCCAGGACAACGCCGTGACCGTCGCCGTCGCCGGGCGGCTCGTCACCATCCGCGACATGGGCAAGAGCCAGTTCGTGAAGATTCTCGACCAGCAGGGGCAGCTCCAGCTGTACATCAAGAAGGACGTGATCGGCGACGAGGCCTACGCGGCGTTCAAGAAGCTCGACCTGGGCGATTTCATCGGCGCGCGCGGCACCTTGTTCAAGACCAAGACCGGCGAGGTCACGGTGCGGGTCGAGGCGGGCGGCGTCACCCTCGTCGCCAAGGCATTGCGGCCGCTGCCGGAAAAATGGCACGGGCTGGCCGACCAGGAGCAGGTTTACCGGCAACGATATCTCGACCTCATCGTCAACCCGGAGTCACGCGCCCGGCTGTTGCTGCGGCCCAAAATCATCTCACACATCCGGCGGTTCCTCGAAGCGCGGCAGTTCATCGAGGTTGAGACCCCGGTGCTGCAGTCCGTGGCGGGCGGCGCGGCGGCCCGGCCGTTCACGACGCACCACAATGCGCTGGGGACGGATTTTTTCCTGCGCATTTCGCTGGAGCTCTACCTGAAGCGGCTGCTCGTGGGCGGCTACGACCGCGTGTTCGAGATCGGGCGGAATTTCCGCAATGAGGGGGTTTCCCGGAAGCACAATCCGGAGTTCACCATGCTCGAGGTCTACCAGGCTTACAGCGACTATCGCGGCATGATGGCGCTGGTGCGCGAGCTATTGCAGACGCTCGGCCGCGACGTGCTCGGCACGACAAAAATCAGGCATGCCGCCAGCGGGCAGGAGATTGAGTTTGGCGGCGAATGGCGCGAGGTGCCCTACCGCGAGCTGGTGTGTACAGCCACCGGTGATCCGGGCTGGTTTGCGCAAAGCAAGGAGGCAAAAATTCTCGGCGCCGAGAAACTGGGCCTGAAGGTGGATCCGCAATGGGAGGAGTTTGAGCTCACCAACGAGATTTTTTCCAAGCTGGTCGAGCCCACGCTCATCCAACCGACCTTTGTCACCCATTTGCCGAAGGAGCTCTGCCCGCTCGCCAAGCTCAACGCCGCCGATCCGACAGTGCTCGACGTGTTTGAGCTGGTCATCGGCGGCATGGAGATCGCCCCGGCGTACTCGGAGCAAAACGATCCCGACGCGCAGCGGGCGATGTTTGAGGCGCAGGCGGGCGGCGACCAGCAGAGCATCGACCACGATTTCCTGCTCGCGCTGGAGCACGGCATGCCCCCGGCGGGGGGCATGGGCATCGGCATCGACCGTCTCTGCATCCTGCTCACCGGGGCGGAGAGCATCCGCGATGTGATTCTGTTCCCGCAACTGCGGCCCGCTGAAGCCAAAGGCTGAAGGTCCGAAAGGCTGAAAGACTGAAACCAAACTGTATTTCTTCCGCCTTCAGCCTTTCAGACATTCAGTCATTCAGTCCTTTCCCCCCATGCCCTGGTATCTTTACCTCGCCCTCAAACAGCTCTTCCCGACGGGGCGGCGGTTTCCCTTTTTTACGGCCATTTCGGTGACCGGGGTGGCGCTGGGCGTGGCGCTGCTCGTCGTGGTGATGAGCGTCATGGGCGGGTTCGGCTTCGAAATCCACCGGATGATTGTCGACACCCAGGGCGAGGTGCAGATCCATGCAAACCAGGTGATTGAAAATTCCGGGGAAATCATGCCGCGCATCGCCGCCGTGCCGGGCGTCGCCGGGGTGACCCCATATGCCGCCGGCGTGGGCCTGATCAATTATAACGGCCGGTCGGCGTTTCCGCTGCTACAGGGGATCGACCTGCAGCGGGTGGATTCGGTCGTGCAACTCGACCGTTTCATCCGGCCGGGTTCGCTCGCCGACCTCGACGACGATTCGATCATCCTCAGCGTGCAGCTTGCCATCACGATCGGCGCCCGGATGGGGGACAAGGTGATCCTCTACACCCTGCCGATGATTCAAAGGCAGAAATCTGACGACGAGGTGATGCTGCCCCGCGAGCTGCGGGTCGCGGGCATCTTTGAGATCGGCCACCAGCAGCTCGACAGCAGCACCGCGCTGGTGACGCTGCGCCGGATGCAGGATCTCCTGGCCATCGGGCACGGGGTCCAGGGTTTCAACCTGAAGCTGGCGCCCGGCGAGGATGTCGATGCCGCCGCGGACCGGATCAACGCCGCCCTGCCGCCCGGCGCCGGCCTGACCGCCTATTCCTGGATGTACTCGTTCAGCGATTTTCTCTGGGTGCTGCAGCTGGAGAAAAGCATGATTTTTTTCCTCCTGCTGTTCATCGTGGTGGTGGCGGCGTTTTCCGTCACGAGCTCACTGCTCATTTCCGTCGTGCGGAAGACGCGTGAGATCGGGCTGCTCGGCGCCTTGGGCGCCCGGCCCCGGCAGGTCGCGGCATGCTTTTGCGCTCAGGGATTTCTGATCGGCTGCTGCGGCACGGTGTTCGGACTGGCGCTCGGCCTCGGCCTGCTCGCCCTGCGCAATGACATCGTCCACCTGCTCGCCCGCCTGACCCAGCGCGAGGAAGTGCTGCAAAAATTTTACCAGTTCAGCCAGCTTCCCGCGCACACCGCCGGGGCCGACCTAGTCAAAATCGTGGTGTTTACCATCCTGATTTCGACGCTGGCCGGGCTGCTGCCGGCCTGGCGTGCCGCCCGGCTCCGGCCGGTCGAGGCGCTCCGCAACGAGTGAGGGGCAACGGGGGAAAGGCTGAAGGACTGAAAGGTTGAAGTGTTGAAAGGTTTAAGGGTTGCAGGCCAGCTCGCTGAGCTGGCTCCGACCCGACCGGGCCGTCCGCACCCCGCCCGACTGCGCCCAAAGTCCGGCAATCAACCTGGAAAGCGAAGTTGAAACCACGGATTTCACGGATTGCACTAACCGTCATTCGATAATGAAATTACAGGTCGTCACCCGACAGGTGAAGGAATTTGGCAGGATATTGTTCATCTAAGTTTCTGAATCCGTGTCATCTGTGTAATCTGTGGTCAAATTGAACTGCGGAATTTAGGAGCAAGCGGCGTTGGGATTACTCGTAGCGCAGCGCCTCGATCGGGTCGAGCGAAGCGGCCTTCCAGGCGGGATAAAACCCGAACGTCACTCCGATGACGCCGCACACCAGCAGGCCGGTCAGCGCCCAGAACCAGGGAAAAATCACTGCGTAGTGCAGGACCACCGCGCCGAGGTCACCGATGAGCACCCCCGCCGTGACCCCGCCGACCCCGCCGATGAGCGAAAGCGCCACCGCCTCGATCAGAAACTGCACCAGGATGTTGCGCTGGCGGGCGCCGATGCTCTTGCGGATGCCAATCTCGCGCGTGCGTTCCGTCACGCTCACCAGCATGATGTTCATCACGCCCACCCCGGAGGCCACCAGCGCGATGGCGCTGATGACAAACGCCCCGATGGCCACGACACCGGCGATCTGGTTGAAGGCGGCGATGATCGAGTCGTTGGTGGACAGTTCAAAGTCATTCGGATCCTCCGGTTTCAGCCCGCGGACAAGCCGCATCACGCCGATGGCCTGATCCTGCGCGGCAAAGAGCGCGGTCGCGCTGGGCGCCTGCACACTGATCTTGATGGACCGCCCGGCGCGGCTGTAAATCTGCAGCCAGCGTGTGATCGGGGTGAGCAGGAAGTTGTCCTGGCTCGAGCCAAAGGAGGCCCCCTTGGCCGCCAGCATACCGATGACCGTGTAATTCTGGCCGTCCAGCCGGATGAGGTGCCCGATGGCGGTTTCGCCGGGGAAAAGCGACGAGGCCACATCGGCCCCGAGCACGCAGACCGGCCGGCCCAGCTCGACATCGCCGGGGTCGAGGTTGCGGCCGAGGGCGAGATCATAGCTCAGGCTCGCCAGATAATTTTCATCGGTGCCGATGAGGCCCACGTTGGGGTTGGTCTTCCGGTCGAGATAGGCGGCGGTGCTGCCGCCGCGCCGGATCTGCAGGCAGACCGGGGTGGCGTCGCCCATCAGCTCCTTGAAGCGGTTGGCCTGGGCAAAATCGATGTTCCGGCGGTTATAAAAACGCGAGCGGTCACCGTTGCCAAAATTGACCGCCGGGAACTTGTCGATGACGAAGGTGTTGGCCCCCAGCGTGCTCATGCCCGACTCGATCTGCGCGCGCAGCCCGCTGATGACCGTCATCACGCCAATGACCGAAAACACGCCCACGGAGATGCCGAGCATGGTGAGGGCCGAACGCAGCTTGTTGGCGGCGAGGGCGGCAAAGGCGAGACGGAGGGTTTCGGAGAAATTCATGCAGATTTTGGAATTTGGATTTTCGATTTTGGACCGGCCGGTGGACGCAGGCCGCGGGCGGTTTTCTGGGCGCTGACCATCATCGCCGTGATCTCGTCAGCCTCCTTGAGCAAGGGCGTGACCTGCCCGCCCGGCAGCATTTTGTCTTCGGTGATCAACTCCAGCCTGAGCGCGGTTTCGTCGGCCTCTTCCTCCACCACCCGGAGCTTGTAGGCAAAATCCGCCCCGGATTTGGCCCGACAGACGGCGCGATAGCCGGAGGCAACCGCCGTGCCCGACCGTACCACCTGCCGCCTGATGACATCGGCCGCGATGGTGCGGGGCAGCGCCGCCGCCAGCCGCAACACGCGCAGGGCGAATTGCTTTGTCCGCAATTTCATCTCGGTTTCAGTCATGGGCGGGTTTGATCGAAAATCGAAATTCCAAAATCCCAAATTTATTCATAGCGCAGCGCCACCACTGGATCGAGCTTGCTCGCCTGCCAGGCGGGGGCAAAACCGCTGACGACGCCCGTCACCACGGAGACGCCCAGGCCCCACAGCACCAGCGTCGGGGAGAAGACCACCGGAAACGAGGGGGCGACCACGGCGACGACCGAGGTCAGGACGCGGGTCAGCAGCAGCCCGGCCAGCCCGCCGACGATGCAGATGGACACCGCTTCGACCAAAAACTGCAGGAGGATGGTGCGGCGCCGCGCGCCGAGCGCCTTGCGCGTGCCGATCTCCTTGGTGCGTTCCTTGACGCTCACATAGGTGATGTTCATGATGCCGATGGCGCCGACAAAGAGCGACAGGCTCGTGATGACCAATCCGCCCAGCGCAATGCCGTTCTTGATCGGATCAAGCTGCTCGCGGATGGTCCCCTGCTCGTTGATCTCGAAGTCGTCCTTTTGCGCCGGATCCAGCTGGCGGACGCGCCGCATCAGGCCGCGCAGCTCATCCCGCGCCTCGTCCATCCGCTTGGCATCCACCTGGACCCGCAGCTCGCCATCGTTGTTCCAGGCGAAGTACCGGCGGTAGGTGGTCAGGGGCATGACGACCATCGAATCCCAGCTGAAGAGGCCGAGAAACGTGCCCTGCCGGGCGGCCACGCCGACCACCTCAAAATTGTGCCCGCCCACGCGCACGGTTTGCCCGATCGGCGAGCCGGCCGGAAACAGGGCGTTGGCCACGTCATAGCCAATGACCACCACATTGCGCGCGGCCTGGGCCTCCAGCTCGCCAAAAAAACGGCCTTCCAGCATGTCGGAACGCGCCATCCGGACATAATCGGAGGAAGTACCCAGCATGAAGATGTTGTCCACGCGGTAGTCGCCGCGGACGACGTTGGTGCCGCTGTTCCGCGTGGGCACGGCGACCTTGAGCGGCCCTCCGGGATGCGCCGCGATCCATTCGTTGATCGGCAGCGCGTAGCTGGTCTGGATAGCGCGGCGGTTGCGGTAGTTCCACCAGTCGCTGACATCGCGCCACGGCCATTTGGTCACATAGAACACGTCGTCGCCGAAACCGGCCAGGCTGCGGTCGACGCCGGCGTCGATGCCGGAGATGGCCGTGCCCATGAGGGTGACCGCCACGATGCCGATGATCACCCCGAGGGCGGTGAGGGCCGAGCGGGTTTTGTTGGCCCGGATCTGGGCGCTGGCGATGAGCGCCGACTCCCGGAGGTCGGCCACAAAGGCCCGCCAGCCATAGTCGGAAATGCCAAAGATCAGGGCCAGCAGCAACAGGGGCCCGACCACGCGGAGATACAGCGGGGCGAACACCGGGTTGAGCCGCAGCACCCAGCACCATACGGCCGCCAGGACGGAGCAGAGACCCGCAAACAGGCAGGTCCGCCACAGGAAGCCAAAGAGGCTGCGCCGGTTCATGCGTGGGACGGACCGGCCGCCGCATCCGACTCGACCAGCCCGTCGCGCAGCCGGACAATCCGGCGGGCATGACGGGCGACATCCTCCTCATGGGTCACCACGATGAGGGTGTTGCCCTGTTCGTAGAGCTGCTCGAAGAGCGCCATGATCTCCACCCCGGTTTTCGAGTCGAGGTTTCCGGTCGGCTCGTCGGCCAGGATGATGGAGGGCCGGGTGACAAGCGCGCGGGCGATGGCCACGCGCTGGCGCTGACCGCCGGACAGCTCATTGGGCCGGTGATGGATGCGGTCGCCGAGGCCGACATGCTCCAGCGCCTCCCGCGCGCGGACGAGCCGTTCCGACCGCGACACACCGGCATAGATCAGGGGCAGCTCGACATTGTGCAGCGCGTCGGAGCGCGGCAGGAGGTTGAACGTCTGAAAGACAAACCCGATCTCCCGGTTGCGGATGCCGGCCAGTTCATCGTCGTCCATAAGGGCGACATTTTTGCCGGTGAAATCGTAGCGGCCGCCGGTCGGGGTGTCGAGGCAGCCCAGCATGTTCATCAGGGTGGACTTGCCGCTGCCGGACGGACCCATGACGGCGAGGTATTCGTTGCGGCGGATCTGGAGCGCGACCCCGCGCAGCGCA
>CAIXIZ010000252.1 GCA_903919625.1 uncultured Verrucomicrobiota bacterium | reverse complement strand
TTTTGACATCCTCAACAAATTTGCCGGCTACGGCTTCAACAAATCCCACTCCGCCGCGTACGCCGTCCTGAGCTACCAGACCGGTTTCCTGAAGGCCAACTACCCGGAGCAGTACATGGCCGCCATGCTGAGCTCCGAACTGGGCAACGCGGAGAAAATCACCCACTTCGTGGGCGAATGCGAGGCCATGGGCCTGAAAGTCCTCGGTCCGGATGTGAACGAATCCCGCGAGATGTTCACGCCCGTCGGCGCCAAGATCCGGTTCGGCCTGGCCGGCGTCAAGGGGGTCGGCGAACTCGCGGCGCAGAAGATCATCGCCGAGCGCGAAGCCCACGGGGCGTTTGCGAGCTTTGATGATTTTATGGCCCGGGTGGATGGCCGCGCCATCAACAAGCGCGTGCTGGAGCATCTCGTGAAAACCGGCGCGTTTGATTTCGGCGGCGTGTCGCGCAAAAAACTGTTCGACGGCATTGATGCCGCCATGTCCGCCGTCGCCGCCCACGCCCGCGACAAGGCCGCCGGCCAGCACAGTTTCATGGACATGTTTGTCGAAGATCCCATGGGAAAATCCGCCGGCGGCGACACCGCGAACCATGCCGGCAACGGCGGGCTCACCCACGGTCAGCGCAACGGGGTTGCCGTGTCCAATGCCTCCGTCCCCGACGCTTTGGACGATTTCCTCCCGATCGAACGGCTTACCTTCGAAAAGGAGCTGCTTGGCTTCTACGTCTCCGGCCACCCGATGAACCAATACACCGGTCTCGCCGACGCGCTCGACACCTGTCCGGTGGACGAGCTGACCCAGCAGCCCGACCGCACGGAATTCCGGCTCTGCGGCATTGTCAGCGGCATCACCAAGAAGCTCTCCAAAAAAGACAACCGGCCGTGGGCGGCGTTCAACCTCGCCACGCGCCGTGCATCCGTGGCGCTCAACATGTTTGCCGAAGCCTACGAGGCCTACGGCAAAGTGCTCGCCGAGAACGCGCTGGTGCTGGCGCAGGGCAACATCCTCGCGGGGAATGACGGGGTGAGGCTCAACATCAAGGAGTGTTATCCGCTCGATGCGAAAATAGCCGAAAACGTCCGAAAAACCACGTGGCTGATGCATCCGGACCATCCGGAACTGCCCGACTTCCTGCGCCGGATGAGGGACACCCTCAATGCGCAGCCGGGTGACACGCGCGTCGAGTTTGCCTTTGTGTTCGAAGACCGGGCCGCGCCCGTGGCGGAAGCAAGCCATGCATTGGGCTGGAAGATCAACGCGGACACGTTTCAGCAGCTCCGCGCCCACCCGGCCGTGGCCGGGGTGCAACTGGAGACCAAACGCCTGGAATTGCGGCAGGAACGCCGCTGGGCACGGAAGTGAACCGGGCGGGCGGAATGCAGATTGCGCCGGATGACCGCCGCCGGCACGCTTGCCCTTCATCCTCCCATCTGCCGCCCATCCGCAATGCCCGACCAAGCCATCCTCAATCACGCCGCGCAAGTGCTCGCCGCCATCAACGCCGACCAACGCGCCGACACCGCCCTGCGTTACTATTTTGAGGGGCACCGGTATCTGCAGCCGCCGGCCAAGCGCCTGATCAGCCACACGGTCTTTGTTTATTTCCGCTGGTTCTCCTGGCTGGACACCAAGGCGTCCCCACAACGCCGGCTGGAGCAGGCGGTCGCCCTGCATGAACGGTTCACCGCCGAGCCAAAGTCCGTCAAACCCGAAGCACTGGCCGCGCTGGCCGTACCGGCGTGGCTGGCCGCCGAGATGGAGCTCCCCGCCGACTACCTCCGCCAGCTCCAATGCGACCCCGCGCTCTGGCTCCGCGCCCGGCCCGGCCAAAGCGCCGCTCTCGTCAAGGCACTGACCACCGGTGATGCCCCGCCCTTGGCCCCCGCCGTGGCCCACCAGCTGGCGGAACTCACCGCCGGGACGGCGAACGGGCCGGCCACACCGGATGCGGTACGCTTCACGGGCACGCAGGACCTCTTCAAGACCGAGCAGTTCAAGACCGGCGCATTCGAGATCCAAGACCTGGCCTCCCAACTTGTGGGCCTGGCCTGCGCGCCCCAGCCCGGTGAGACGTGGTGGGACGCCTGTGCCGGCGAAGGGGGCAAAACGCTGCACCTCGCCGACCTGATGCAAAACAAAGGGGTCGTCTGGGCGACCGACCGCAATGGGCGGCGGCTCGACACGTTGAAACGCCGTGCCGCGCGCGCGAAGCTCTTCAATTACCGTGCCGAACTCTGGGATGGCGGACCGAGGCTTCCGACCAGGCAAAAATTCGACGGCATTCTGCTCGATGCCCCGTGCAGCGGTGTCGGCACCTGGCAGCGCAACCCGCACGCCCGCTGGACCACCACCCCGCAGGACGTGAGCGAACTCGCGGTTACCCAGCTCAATTTGCTCAACCATCTCGTGCCCGCGCTCAAGCCGGGCGGTCGCCTCATCTACGCGGTCTGCACCCTGACACGCAGCGAGACCACGGCAGTCGTCACCGCGTTCAGCGCCGCCCAGGCGGAATTGACGCCGATTTCGGCCCAGCTGTTCTGGCCGCACGAACTCAATGCCAACGGCATGTTCATCGCCGCGTGGAAACGAAAAAAATAACTGTCGCCCAAGTCCGCGCCGACTTCGACGACCCGGTGTCCGTGGTCCACTACGCCCGCGCCGCCCACTTCCTGGGACTCTGGGCGTCGGAGCGCGCCCTGATGGAGCGATTCTTCCCCGACCGCAACGTCCCGCTGCTGGAAGCCGGCTGTGGCGCCGGGCGCGCGACCCTGGGCCTGTGGGACATGGGCTATCGCGATCTCACCGCCTTTGATTTCGCCGCCGAACAACTCGACCAGGCCCGCCATCTCGCCGCCGAACGCAGGGCGGACGCAATCCGCTTCGAGGTCGCCGATGCCACGGCGCTCGCGCAGCATCCGGCCATCCCGGCCGGCAAATTTGCGGGCGCGCTGTTTTTTTTCAACGGCCTGATGCAGATCCCGGGCCGGGAGCACCGCCGGGCGGCGCTGCAGGGCCTGCGCGAAGCGTGCGCCCCTGGCGCCACGTTGCTGTTTACGACCCATGACCGCGACCATTCGCCGACGGAACGAGCGCTCTGGCGGCTCGAGGCGGCCCGCTGGGAGCGCGGGGAGCAAGACCCCCGCCTGCCAGAATTTGGCGACCGCTATTTTGAAGATGAGACCGGCCGGACATTCATGCACCTCCCGGACCGGGCCGAAATCCTCGCCGATCTGGCAGCGACCGGCTGGCAGCATGCGTTTGATGCACTCCGTCGGGAAGTGGCCCCGGAAACGCGGGCCGTCCGCGATTTTTCCGACGAATGCCGCTTCTGGGCTGCACACAAGGCGCAATCGAGTAGTGGGGCAGTTTGTCGTTGCCCTTGTAGGTCGGGCTTCACGCCCGACGTGTCGGGGATAAACCCCGACCTACAATTTCCAAACTGACCCACTACCGCAA
>CAIXIZ010000251.1 GCA_903919625.1 uncultured Verrucomicrobiota bacterium | reverse complement strand
TCCGGCGCAACCGGAACCGATGATAACGACGTTTTCGACTGGGGGAGTTGACATGGGAAGAACGCGACAATCCATGCCAACCTTGGCGGAGTGCAAACGGGAAAATCGGCTTTGGACCAAAAATTAACGGGAATGGCCGGCTCCGGGTGAAAGCGGGCTTGCATGCGATGATGCCGGGCATTGCATCAGGGTGTGCCGCCCCTCCCTTCCCTCCCGCAACCGCGATCCATCCTGATCGTGGATGACGAACCGGCATTTGGCGAGATGCTCGGGCTAATGCTGGAACAGGCGGGGCATAGGGTCGTGCTTGCTGCCGATGGTGCGGCGGGGATCAGTTACCTGAAAAAGAAGCCATTCGATCTCGTGCTCACCGATTTGCTGATGCCGGAAATGGACGGGATGGAGTTCATCACCAACGTGCGTCGCCTGCAGCCGGCGGCGCGCATCCTGGCCATGTCGGGCGGCGGCCATATTTCCAGCAATGAGTACCTGAAGATGGCGAGCCGGCTGGGGGCGCATGAAGTTCTCGCGAAGCCATTCACCGAGGAAAAGCTGCTCGCAACCGTCAGGGCCCTGCTGGCAGGCCAGGGTCCGGCCCGATCCTAACCGCAGCTGGCATGCCCGGTGCAGCGGGCGCGCAGCCAACCGGGGATCAGCCGGGTCTGCCGGCCAGCAGGGTCAGGATCTTCTCCCCGATGGCCCGGAAGATTTTTGCCGCCTCGCCGGACGGCGCGTTGACCACGACCGGTTCGCCGCTGTCGCCACCAGCGCGGATGCCGGCAATGAGCGGCACCTGGCCAAGCAAAATGGTGCCGAGCGAATCGGCGGTTTTCTGGCCGCCGCCTTCGCCGAAGAGCGCGTGACGCAGTCCTGCCGGGTCGAGAAAATAGCTCATGTTTTCCGCGACACCCAGGAGCGGCACGTTGACCTTTTGGAACATCAGGCCGCCTTTGCGCGCGATGTTGGTTGCGGCGGGCTGGGGCGTGGTGATGAGCACCGCGCCATCGAGCGGCAGCGTCTGCACGAGGGAAAGCTGGGCGTCGCCGGTGCCGGGCGGCAGGTCCACCAGCAGGATGTCGAGCTCGCCCCACTGGACATTTTGGACAAACTGCTGGATGGTTTTCATGATCATCGGCCCGCGCCAGACGACAGGCGTGTTTTCGTCCACCAGAAACCCCATGCTCATGACCTTCACGCCATGTTTCTCGAGCGGGATGATGATGTTGTCTCCGGCGACATTGGGCCGTTGGCCCTGCAAACCGATCATCAGCGGCACGCTGGGGCCGTAAATGTCGCAGTCCATCAGGCCAACCCGGCCGGGCCGGCCCTGGGCGGTGAGATGCTGGGCCAGCGCGCAGGCGAGATTGACGGCGAAGGTGCTCTTGCCCACGCCGCCTTTTCCGGATGCGATGGCGACGGCGAATTTGATGGCCTTGGGTGCGGCGGCATTGCCGGCGAGATTGTCCCCGGCGGCGCCGTTGGCGGGGGCCCGGGCAACGGCAATCTCCACCACGACCTCGCGCACGCCGGCCAGCGCGCGGAGGCATTGCTCGACCTCCCGTTTCAGCTGGGTGGGGACTTTGGGGTCACTGGTGGTCAGCGCGAGCGAGATCCGGGCCACGCCGTCCGTGAGGCTGGCGGCGCGCACCAGCCCGAAGGACACGATGTCGCGGCTGAAGCCGGGATATTTTACCTGGGCGAGGGCGGCCTTTAGATCGTCAGTGGTCATGGCCGGGAAGAAAATGAAGACATGCAGGGTTTGACGTTGTGAACTTGGGCCGGGCTGTAAATAGGAATGGGAGCAACGTCATCATTTCCATGCGCCTACGCTTCACCTGCATCTTTCTCACCTTCCTCACCGCAAGCGGGATCGGGCCTTTGGCCCTTCGCGCCGCAACTGCGGGAACCAGCATTGGTGAGCTGGATCTCCCCGCCGGCGAGCAACCCATCAAAATCAGCCTCACCGCCAGCAGTCCGGAACTGGGCAACTATGTCCATAACGCCTTTAACGCGCACGGCCGTTTTCTGATTGTCGCAACCGGGGCGGCCTGGTCGCTAAACTTCACCGAGATTGCGGCCAATCAGATCCGGGTGGAGGGGCGAAACGCCTCCGGGGCCGCCGTGTTCAGCCAGACCGCCACGGGCAAAGGAGAGAAGAAGGCGGCGTGGGTGAATGCCCTGTACCGTGCCGCCGACCTGGCGGTAAAGGCGACCAGCAACCTCAATGGTTTTTTTGCCTCTCAGCTCGCATTTGTGAGCACCCACACCGGCAAGACCGAGGTCTATACGGGCGACCTGTTTCTCACCCAGGTGCAGCAGGTGACAACCGACCGGGCGTCAGTCCTGACTCCACGCTGGGTTCCGGGCAGGAAGGAGCTGATCTTCACCAGTTACAAAACGGGGTTTCCCGACATTTACCTCTTGGATCCCGGCAGTCTGCAGCTCACGCAATTCGTGAGTTTCAAGGGCACGAACAGTGGCGCGCGGTACAGTCCCAATGGCCAGCAGGTGGCCATGGTCCTCAGTGGCGAGGGGCCGACCGAAATCTACGTCAGCGACGCACAGGGCCGGGGCATTGCGCGCAAAACCCATTCTGACACGGTAAAGGCCTCGCCCAACTGGTCACCCGACAGCACCCAGCTCATCTTTGCGATGCAGCCCGGCCCGCAACTCTACCGGATCCCGGTTTCGGGTGGCACCCCCCAGGCGGTGCCCTCCGGATTTGCCTATGCGGCCGAACCGGACTGGAGCCGGGCCGATCCCAACAAGCTCGCCTTTACCGCCGGCACCAAGGGAAGCTACCAAGTTGCCGTGCTGGATCTTTCCGGCAGCACGCCAGCCAAAATAGTGTCGGATAAAATTGCGGCGACCGAAGTGAACGAGCCGGTCTGGCTCGCGGATGGCCGGCATCTGGTCTGTACTGCAAAATCCAGCAATAGCCGGGTACTCTGTCTCCTGGACACGGTAACCCACAAGGCGACCCGCCTGAGCCGGCCTGAGGTGGTGGGTGAATGTTCGCAGGCGAGTGTGCTGAATCCATAAATGGGGCTTTTCACCGGGCGGGTCATGGGCCAGTCTGAGCCCGTATGAGCCACATCGCCGCCGCACTCGCCAAAAGCAAAGGCAAAAAGGTCGATTCACCTCCGCCGGGCACGCCGCCGGCCCCGCTTGTGATGCCGGCGCCCAAACTGCCCATGCCGGTACGACCGGCAGCGGGTGAAACACCTGCCCAGACCGAGAAAAAAACACCCCTGATGCCGGTGCTCGGTGGAGCGGCGATCTTGGTGCTGGCCGCCACCGTCTGGTATGTTTTGAAGCCGGCCGAAGTGCCGTTGCCACCGACGCCTGCACCTCCCGTGGCCAGGCCGGTGGCGCCGCCCAAGCCACCTGTCGTGTCCATGGTGGCGCCCGAAACTGCCGGCCTGCCGCCTGCCCCTCCCGGCCCCCCTCCGGTGGTGGAACAACCTTCGGTAGTTCTGTTGGAGCAAGTGGCAAAATTTACTGTCCGGGGCCGGATCAGTGGCCAGACCCAGCGGGTGATGATCGACGGGAAAGTCTATGTTCCTGGCGACCATGTGACGGACAACCTGGTGCTGCAGGAAGTGCTGTCCGATCATGTCGTGTTTCGCGACGACCACGGTCAGCTTTACACCAAGTAGGCGGGATCACGGTGCTGATCCGTCCGATGTCCCGACCCTGGGCATTGCGCCGGGCCTGGCCTGACCGATCCGGAACCTGGACAAACCCGGGCGGGCTTACGGCCTGTTTTTCGCGGCCAGCTGGGCGCGGAGGACCACGCGGAACATCTGAATGCAGAGCCAGAACACCCCGCTCATGCATGAGGCCCCCAAAGCCGCCCAGAGCCGGATATAATGTTCATCACCCGATGGCACATGCGAGCGCAGCAAACTGTACATGTAGGCGAAAAATGCGATGACGAGGACAGAGTCCACGGCGAGACTCGCGGGCGTGAAGGATTTGGCGGTGGGCGACGGCGAAGACATGGAACCAGTCAAGCCACCGCGGGGGAGGTTGTCGACACGATTTTACCGGCAAAATCTTATTGGTTGCATGCCGGCGGAGGAGCGCAAAAGTCACGGCATGTCGTCACTGGACACGCCGCCAAAGCGCAGCCGTGCGCTTGTTGCGCAATTGAAGCGCTCAAAAATTTTTCGTGACTATGAAACGGCGTTTGGCGAGGCCACCGGACTGCCGCTCAGCCTGCGACCGGTCGAAGCCTTTGACCTGCCGCATCAGGGCGACCGGAGGGAAAATCCATTCTGCGCCCTGATGGCCAAGACCAACCGGTCATGCGCCGGGTGCCTCCGGATGCAGCAAAAATTGGAAGAGCAGGCCGGATTGGAACCGAAAACCCTCCATTGTTTTGCCGGCCTGTGTGATTCATCGGTGCCGGTGCGGGTGGGCGAGGATGTCATCGCTTTTTTGCAGACGGGGCAGATTTTGTTGCACACCCCCAATCATGCCGAAGTTGCAAGGACGACGCGACAGCTCATCAATTGGGGCGTGGAAGTGGACCTAAAGCGGCTGGAAGAGGCTTATTTTCAGACCAGGGTGATCCCACGACGGCAATATGAGTCGGTCCTGCGACTGATCGCGGTATTTGCCCAGCACCTCGCCAGCATCGCCAACCAGCTCGTCGTGCAGACCGCCCATGCGGAACCCCCGGCAGTCGCCAAGGCCCGTGCTTTCATTGCGGAGCGGCAGGATGGCGAGATCACGCTTGGCGAGGTCGCCCAGGCGGTGAACATGAGCGCGTTTTATTTTTGCAAGACGTTCAAGAAGGCCACCGGGCTCACCTTTACCGACTACCTCGCCCGGGTGCGGATCGAAAAGGTCAAAAGTCTCCTGCTCAACCCGCAGACCCGCGTCAGCGAGGCGGCCTTTGAGGCGGGCTTTCAATCCTTGTCCCAGTTCAACCGGGTGTTTCACCGTCTCTCCGGCGAACCGCCCTCAGTCTGGCGCGAGCGCTTGCATGCACGGTCCTGAGGAGAGCAGCAACGGCACAAACTCCATCGCGCTGACCCGCTGGCAGGAGCTGCAGAGGGGCTCGATTTCACGCTGGGCGAGGGTCTGCCAGGCCTGCCTGATGGTTTCCTGCTCATCATGGTTGAGACGCGCGGGACCGGCCAGCGCATCGTGCAGGGCCAGGCTGCCGGTGCTGAAGTAGGCCAGCAGGGGATTCATCCCGCAGGGGCACTCCGCGTGAAATTGTCCGGCCCGCAACGGATGCCGGGCAATCCAGCCCCGTCTGGACTTGGAGCTCAGCAGCGTGCCCAGCTGGTCCAAGGTCTCGTCCATCAGGTGCACCAGGATCTCCGGGTGCGCAAGGGCGCTGCTCGGCGGTTGCGCGCGCAATCGACGGGCCCACTCGGCCTTCACCGCTAGTCGATGGCGGTGAAGTACTCGGGGCAAAGAGGGGGACATGCCCTTACCATGCCTGAAAGGTCCGCCATCCGCTGCGCGTGGCTTGGCAAATGTTGTGCGGATTTTGCCCGGTGCTTTGCCGTCAGGGGAAACCCCGGAGCCAATTTATGCAGCACAAAAGGCAAAAAGTGCGGTGCGAGAAGGCCTCCGCCGGGCTAGAGTGGGCGCACCGGGCCAGTCGCCCAATCCACCGGACGCATCCAACCCTGGCAATTACATGCTCTCCAAAGACTCAGTCGAATACAGCCCAGGCTTCCGCAAGCATCACCCGCCGGCCCATCATGTGTATGATACCGACGACCCGGTCACGTGTGAGGACTTCATTCAGGAACTGCCGGAGCCGGGCATGGCCCTCCATGCCATCAAGCCCGAGGGCGCCGATCTTGCCCCGGCCAAATTCGACCGGATGGTGCGGATTGCCGCTGCCCGGCTTGCGGCGGTCCGCATCTGTACGACGCTCA
This sequence comes from uncultured Verrucomicrobiota bacterium, assembly GCA_903919625.1. Lineage (GTDB taxonomy): Bacteria > Verrucomicrobiota > Verrucomicrobiia > Opitutales > Opitutaceae > CAIYUN01. The sequence goes on along the minus strand of CAIXIZ010000251.1, from coordinate 958 downwards.
AGCTCAAGCCGGACGAAGCGCGTTTCCGGTTTGGCTTCGCTGACTGAACGCCACCTTACGCCCATGAAATTTCCTCCCGACGGGGTTCCGCCCTTTGACCACCCAACCAAGCCATGACCACTCACCTGCCAGCCCCATCTCCGAAAACTGAGCCAGACGAAGAGGCCATTCGCCAGCGGGCATATTTCCTCTGGCTCGACCGTGGCTCGCCTCACGGGGGAGACTGGGGGTTTTGGCTGGCGGCAAAGGCGGCACTGCTGGCGGAGCTGGCTCAGCCTGGCACAGCCGGCCGGGCCGGGCTCCGGACTGACTTGGAGGAGAGTCATACCATCCGGCAGACAGTCGCCCAGCACAGCAACGATCCTGCCCATCGGTTTCACCCGGCGGGCACGGCCCATGATGGCCGGCTGGATGTTGTTGCGGGTGAGGCACGCCAGAGGGTGCGTGGGCGCCGCCTGGGCGGATCATTGCGGGCCATGCCGAAAAAACCGCAGTGACCGGCGGCAGGGGTGGAGCCGAGCCATCACTCAAAGTAAGCTTTGAGCCCATATTGCCGCACCATGCGCTGGGTGTTGAAAGAGAACCGTTGAGCGCGATGGCGTGGCGCATCACATCAATAAAACCTTCACGATCATGCGGAGTGGAACGACCACTCGGGCGAGTTTCTCATGGGGCGACCCGGCGTCGCGGAGGTTGCGATCCCCGGTTTCGCTGTCAGCGGGGAGCGAGCCAATCGCCCAACCGGTGATGGCCACCATGTTCAAAGCCAGCTCACAATGTCCGCTGCATTGCGCGGCACAGCCGTCGTCTGGCCCTCCGGGTGGCCGACCACCAGGGGAAAAACCGCCATGAGATCGGGTGCGATTCCCAACTCGTCCTTGACTGCGGGCAGGTTTAGCCAAGGGCGCGCAATGCCAATGGGGCAGGTTCCCAGGCCCAGCCCATGGGCGGCCAGCAT
>CAIXIZ010000250.1 GCA_903919625.1 uncultured Verrucomicrobiota bacterium | reverse complement strand
GCCATACTTGGTTTCTGATCTGTTCCGTCGTTTACATGACGGCGGGCACGATGCTCCTCATGTGGCTCGGTGAACAGATCACGCAGCGTGGCATCGGCAACGGCGTCTCGCTGCTGATCACCGTCGGCATCCTGGCCGACATCCCGGGCGCCGCCGTCGCCACCTACCGCCTCTTTTTTGCCCCGATTGGCGTCAACCGGCTCGGACCGTTGCAGGGTGCGCTGATGCTGGCGCTGTTTTTTGGCGTGACGATGGGCATCATCATGGTCGTGCAGGGTCAGCGCAAGATTCCGGTCCAGTATGCCAAGCGCGTCGTCGGCAACAAGGTCATGGGCGGACAGAGCTCGTTTCTGCCGCTCAAGGTCAATTACTCCGGGGTGATGCCGGTGATCTTTGCCAGCGCCATCCTGCTGTTCCCCAACCAGATTTTTCACATGATGGGCGCGGCCTGGGACCTGAAGTTTCTGACTGACCTGGCGGACAAGCTGCTGCGTGGCAACTGGACCTATTATCTGGGCTTCAGCACGTTGATCTTGTTTTTCAGCTACTTCTGGGTGTCCGTCATGTTCAAGCCCATCCAGGTGGCGGATGACCTGAAAAAGGGCGGCGGCTACATTCCCGGCGTGCGCCCCGGAGAGCCAACCGCGCAGTTCCTCGATTTTGTGATGACGCGCCTCACCCTCGCGGGGGCGATTTTCCTCACCGCCATCGCCGTCATGCCGGACGTGTTGCTGTACGAATGGAACGTGCCGCAGCGGGTGGCCTACTTTTTCGGCGGCACCGGCATGCTGATCACCGTCGGCGTCATTCTCGACACCATGCGCCAGGTCGAGACTTTCCTCCTCCAGCGCCATTACGACGGTTTTCTGAAGAAGGGCCGGGTCCGCTCCCGTTCCGACATGCGCCAGGGCATGACCGGCGATGCGGTCGATGCCAAGACGGTCGGCAAACTTTGTCTCGTGGTCGGGGTTATCTTCCTCATCGGCATGATCGCCTGGCTCATCCAATTGCTGCGCGGCACCGGTTAATTGGTGCTTTACATGACCCGTGACCCCGGCCCAGTCTCTCCCTTTTTCCGCTTTTGGCGTCCCGGCCAAAATTAAGTTCATAGTCCTTGGTTCGCCGACCCTGTCCGCCGAAGCCTTGATGAACCGGATCCGTTCTTTGAATCTCGAGCACGTCTCTCCCGCCCGCCTGATACGGCCGGAGATTTCGCGCCGCCCCGTCTCTTCCGCCAGTGCGGGGGAGGCCGCCACCCTCGCCCTGTTGCGCCGGTGGTTCTGGGCGCGCAAACCTGATGCGGGCTTTGTCCTCACGGACTTCCCGGCTACGCTGCTCCAAGCCAAAGTGTTCGACGAATGGCTCGATGCCCGCGCCGAGTCGCTGGATGCCGTCATCCTCGCCGACGCGGCCACCGCCGCGCCCGACGTCGCCGAACACTACCGCACGCTGGGCCTCCTCACCGGGGCCGCCGCATTCGCCGCATGATCCCGATCAAAGACAGGACGGGCATCGCCAAAATGCGCGAGGCGTGTCTGGTTGCCGCCACGGTGCTGCACGAGTTGAAGCAACTCGTCCGCCCTGGCGTCACCACCTATGACTTGGATCAGGCGGCGCGCGAAATCATCGCGCGCCACGGGGCCAGAAGCGCCTGTCACGGGTACCAGATCGGCCACCGCCGTTTCCCGGCCTATAGCTGCATCTCCGTCAACGAAGAGGTCGTGCACGGCATCGGTTCCCTCAAGCGCGTCCTCAGTGACGGTGACATTGTCACCCTTGATGTGGTGGTGGAGCACCAGGGCTATATTGGCGACAACGCCTTTACCGTTCCCCTGTTGCCGGTCACCCCCCGCGTGGCCGATCTGCTGCGTGTCACCCAGGAGGCTCTGGCTCTCGGCATTGCCGCCGCCACGGTCGGCAACCGGATCGGCGACATCTCCTACGCGGTCCAGCGTCACGTCGAAAGCCACGGTTTCAGCGTCGTGCGGGACATGGTCGGCCACGGGGTCGGCCTGTCGATGCACGAGGAGCCGCAAATCCCTAACTTTGGGCGGCGCGGCACCGGCGACAAAATCAAACCCGGGATGACCCTCGCCATCGAACCCATGGTCAACCTCGGCGG
>CAIXIZ010000249.1 GCA_903919625.1 uncultured Verrucomicrobiota bacterium | reverse complement strand
GGGCGGGAAACGGGTGACGATTTTCGCGTAGCGCTGGTCCGCGACATGCTGCGCGACAATGTCGCGGATGAAATCGCTGGGCGCCGGTGTGGCGGCGGATGCACTGGTGGCTTCGGACATGAAGGACGAAATTGGGCAACGGGCAGGCGCGAGGCAAGGTCAGGAATTGCACAAACAATCGAACGGTGGCCCTGAGGAAAAACCCGTGACATCACCTTTCCGTCAGCATCACTTCGGAGGCTGAGAGGCAGCGAACCCCGTGGTTCAGGCATTCGCCTCGGCCAGTTCCTCCCGCATGGCAGCCGCGGCAGCAGATGGATTCAGGGCGGGCTGTACCGTGATGACGACGAACTTGGACGTCGGCGTGTTGCTGACATCGGCTACGCTGTCGATCGGCACGAGCACGTTGGTTTCGGGAAAATAGGTGGCGGTGCAGCCGCGCGGAATGTCATACGGGGCCACCATGAACCGGGGGGCCACGCGTTCCACGCCGTTGAAATGGCTGATGAGATCCACGAGCTGGCCCTGCACCAGACCCGCCGCGGCCATGTCCTGCGCGTTCATGAAGATGACGCGACGGCCGTTGTAGATTCCGCGATAACGGTCGTCCAGGCCGTAGACCGTCGTGTTGAACTGGTCATGGGTCCGGATGGTCATCATCGCGTACTGGCCCGGTCCCAACGTGAACTGCGGCAGCTGATGGACCGTAAAATTTGCCCGCTGGGTTGCGGTGTTGAATTTCCGCGCGTCGCGCGGACCATTGGGCAGGTAGAACGGACCTTGTTTGACGCGTTCGTTGAAGGGCGCGAATCCCGGCACCACCTTTTCGATATGGTCGCGGATGAGGTCGTAGTTGCCGGCAAGTGCGTCCCAGTCCACGGGTTTTTTGGAGCCAAGTGTCGCCTTGGCCAATCCGGTGACGATGGCGGTTTCGCTGCGCAGGTCGGGTGAGGCCGGGGGCAGGCTGCCATAGGAGGCATTGATGACGCCCATGCTGTCCTCGACGGTGATGAACTGGTCGCCGCCGGCCTGACGGTCGATTTCGGTCCGGCCCAGGCAGGGGAGGATCAGGGCCGTCTTGCCGGTGATGAGGTGGGCCCGGTTCAGTTTCGTCGCGACATGCGCCGTGAGCGCGCAATTCCGCAAGGCCGTGGCGGTGAACTCGGTGTCGGGCGTGGCCGAGAGAAAATTCCCGCCCATGGCGAAAAACACCTTCACGCCACCCGCATGCATCGCCTTGATCGTGTCCACCACATCCAGTCCGTGTTCGCGAGGAGGCGAAATGGAGAACTCGGCGGCCAGCCGGTCGAGAAATGCCGCCGGCGGTTTCTCAAAGATGCCCATGGTGCGGTCGCCTTGGACATTGCTGTGACCGCGCACCGGGCAGGGGCCGGCACCCGGCCGGCCAATATTGCCGCCGAGGAGGAGAAAGTTCAAAATCTCCTGGATCGTCGCGACGGCATCCTTGTGCTGGGTCAGTCCCATCGCCCAGCAGGCGATGATGGCCTTGGCGCCAAGCGCGACATCGGCCGCCGCCCGGATCTGGGCACGGCTCAGGCCGCTGCCCGCCACGATTTCTTCCCAGGTAACCGAACGAAGGTGCGCCGCCAGCGCATCATACCCGTGGGTGAATTCGGCGATGAAGCTGCGGTCGAGGACCTGCCCCGGACGTTTTTCCTCCTCGGCGAGCATCTCCTTCATGATGCCCTGAAACACCGCCATGTCGCCATTGCTGCGGACGGGCAGCCAAAGGTCCGCGATGGGCGTGCCCTGGCCAAACATGACCTCCCCGGCACGCAACGGATTTTTCAGGTCCTGCG
>CAIXIZ010000248.1 GCA_903919625.1 uncultured Verrucomicrobiota bacterium | reverse complement strand
GCGATGCCGCCGGCGCGGCATTCCTCGCCGATGCTGCGGGCGTACTGATATGCCAGACCGGGATTCCATGTGGCGGCGAGCGCGATGGGGCAGGGAAACGCGGTGGATTTTTCGAGCCGGCAGTTATGGTTTTTGCGCAGATGAATGCCCTGCGTCGCGTCCGACAGGTAAAGTTCAGGAATCCCCAGCCGGGGCAGGCCTTTGATGTAAAAAAAATTGCTGCCGCTCACGAGCTGGAGCTTTTCGGGCATCGTCATCTGCGCGAGCAGGGCGCCCGCGCGTGCGTCGGCCTCGTCATAGCTGACGGGAGTTTTAAAGGACGGTTCGGCCAGCGAGGTGGTGCAAAGGGAGGGGGGGACGGATTTCATGCGGTGGAAGGCAGAAAGGAGCATCACTATCCGGTTGGAAACGACCAATGCCAGCCCGAATGCCGGGTTCGGCGGCCTGCGCTTGAATCTGCGCCGAAACCCGCAACGCTTCCCGCATGGCCCAGCCCGAATCCGCTCCCAAGATTATCTTCTCCATGCTCGGCGTCTCGAAAAAAATCGAGCGCAAGGAAATCCTGCGCGATATCTCACTCTCGTTTTATTATGGCGCCAAAATTGGCGTGCTGGGGCTCAACGGCTCCGGCAAATCCTCCCTGTTGAAAATTCTCGCCGGGCGGGACACCGAGATTGACGGCCGCGTCCATTTTGAGCCGGGCTATTCGGTCGGTCTGCTGGAGCAGGAACCCCAGCTCACTCCCGGCGCGACCGTGCGCGCCTGTGTCGAGGAAGGGGTGAAGCATCTCACCGACCTCACCGCCGCCTATGATGCCACCTGGGACGAGCTGGCGGAGGCCACGACAAGGCCAAGGATGCCGTCGCCAACAAACAGGCCGCGTTGCAGGAAAAAATCGACGCGCTCGGCGCGTGGGATGTCGGCCCGCAAGTTGAGATGGCCATGGACGCGCTCCGTTGTCCGCCCCCCGACCAGCCGGTGGACAAGCTGTCCGGTGGTGAGCGCCGCCGGGTCGCCCTGGCCCGGCTGCTCCTGCAAAAGCCGTCCATTCTGCTGCTCGACGAGCCGACCAACCATCTCGATGCCGAGAGCGTGCACTGGCTGGAGCAGCATCTGGCGCGTTACGAAGGCACCGTCATCGCGGTGACACACGACCGTTATTTTTTGGACAACGTTGCGCAGTGGATTCTCGAGCTGGCGCACGGGCATGGCACCCCGTGGAAGGGCAACTATTCGTCGTGGCTGGAGCAGAAGCACGCGCTCGCCGCCGTCGGGCAGCGCACCGAGGACCGGCGCCAGAAGGCGATGGCACGCGAACTCGCATGGATCCGGCAGGGTGCGAAAGCCCGCCATGCCAAATCGCAGGCCCGTATCAGCGCCTACGAGAAAATGCTCAACCAGAACGTGGCCGAAAAGGAGCGCGACTTTGAGCTGCTCATCCCGACCGGGCCACGGCTTGGCACGCTGGTGGTTGAGGCCAAGGACCTGGCCAAGGGCTATGGCGACAACCTGCTGTTTGCGGACGTAAATTTTGCGCTCCCACCCGGGGGCATCGTCGGCGTCATCGGCCCCAATGGCGCGGGCAAGACCACGCTGTTCCGTCTTATCACGGGGGCGGAAACCTCCGACAGCGGCACCCTGCGGGTCGGCGACACGGTGAAGCTGGCGCATGTGGACCAGTCGCGGGACTCGCTGCCCGACGGCGAAACCATCTGGCAGGCCATCAGCGGAGGCGAGGAGATCATGCGCTTTCCCGGCCGCGAGGTGAACAGCCGCGCCTATTGTGCGCAGTTCGGCTTCACCGGCCCCGACCAGTCGAAGAAGGTCGGCAACCTGTCCGGCGGGGAGCGCAACCGCGTCCATCTGGCGCGGCTGCTCAAGCGCGGGGCCAACCTCATCCTCCTCGACGAGCCGACGAATGACCTCGACGTCAACTCGGTGCGCGCGCTGGAGGAGGCGCTGGAGAATTTCGCCGGGTGTGCGGTGGTGGTGACGCATGACCGCTGGTTCCTCGACCGGGTGGCGACGCACATCCTCGCGTTTGAGGGCGACAGCGCGGTGGTGTTTTTCAACGGCAACTATTCGAGCTACCTGGAGGATTTTCGCCGCCGCAAAGGCAAGGCCGCCGACCAGCCCCACCGCATCAAATACCGCAAGCTTACGCGGGGCTGAGACTGAAACGGAGATTGGCCACTGGAGCGGTTTAAATTGAACTGCAGCCGTTCCGTTGGGTGAACTGGTCAAACTCCGACTTCACTAACGGAGGGTCTTTTGAGAAAGTGTAACCTAATAGGTTACACTTTCCCGGTGCGAAATGCAGGAAGGCGTACGGTCTCAAAAGCCGGCTATACTTTTATTGAAACCGCTCTGAGAGGCACAAAAGTCGCAAAGGATTGGTTTGCCCTCGAGAGTGGATCACAGGGCGCGCAGTGAAGGAATCTGAGGTCACCGAGCGCCCCCTTGTTTCCCTGCCCTTCCTCTGGGTTTGCCCTGCCCGGATTGAAATATCGCATCGGGAGTTCTTTGCCGCTTTGCGCCTTGGTCCTTTCCAGGAATCCGGCTGAAACCCAGACCGGTTCCGTCGTCCTGGGCGGCGGCTGGCCCGGTGCGGACCGCTTGACAGTAGGAAAAAGTAAGCCAAGCCTGCGGCCATGATCCTCACCCTCTCCTCCAAGGGCCAGCTCGTGCTCCCGGCCCCCGTGCGGCGCCAGCTTGGCCTCAAGCCCCGCGCCCGGCTACGCCTGACGATGGGGGACGGCTGCGTCTCGCTCACCCCCATCGCCGCCAGGGCCGAGCCGGTGCCGCACCTCCCGCTTGGCGCGGTCAAGCTCTCGCGGCGCGACTACGATCTCGACGGGCTCGCCGGCCCCGATGTCGGGCCTGATTTCACATGACGCCGCCCGTCCTCGCCCAATGGGATGTGGTTCGCGTGCGCGTTCTCCCAGGCGACCGCGACGAGCATCCCGCCGTCTTGATTTCCCCACCGGAGATCTGCGCCGACCAGCAGAAGCGCCGCGTCAACGTCCTCTACGGCACCACGCGCCGCCCCGGTCAGACCGTTCGTGCGCATGAGGTCGTGCTCAACGGGGCCGACGGACTCGACCATGCCACGATTGTTTCGTGCGCCCACATCTACACGGTGGATCGCACGCTGATCACCACACGCCTCGGCGAGGTCACGCGCGAGCGCCGCCGCCAGCTCGGCCGCACCATCGTCGCCACCTGCCGCCTGCCGTTGGCCTGACTTTGCAACGCCTGGCTTTGCCGCTTCGCGCCTTTGCGCTTTAGTCCCCTTCATGAATCCGACTGAAACCAAGACCGCCTCCCTTGTCCTGGGCGGCGGCTGCTTCTGGTGCACCGATGCGGCCTACCAGCTCCTGCCTGGCGTGGCTCGAGTCATCTGCGGCTATGCCGGCGG
>CAIXIZ010000247.1 GCA_903919625.1 uncultured Verrucomicrobiota bacterium | reverse complement strand
GGCTGGGCCTGCCTTCCAGTTCCTCGCACGCGCTCATCGGCGGGCTGTGCGGCGCAGCCATCGCCGCCGGCAATAACTCGTGGGGGGTGCTGATCTGGACGCGCGCCAAGGACGGCGTCCCCTGGTACAGGTATGACGGCATTGTCTACAAGGTCATCATCCCGATGTTTCTCTCGCCCGTCCTCGGCCTCGTGCTCGGCCTGCTGCTCATGTCATTTCTATATGTCGTCCTCCGCCGCTGGCGGCCGCGTACTGTCTCCAAGACGTTTGGCTCGCTCCAATTGGTCAGCGCTGCGGCGATGGGTCTCAGCCATGGGCAAAATGATGCGCAGAAGACCATGGGGATCATGGCCCTCACGCTGGTCACCGCCACCAAGGCGCATCAGCTCGACGCATTGCCCGGCTGGCTCTCCTTCCTGAAAATCGAGGACCTCGGCCCCAAGAGCGACCAGATCCCGCATTGGATTGTGGTCTCGTGTGCCCTCACGATGGCGGCGGGCACCGCGGCGGGTGGCTGGCGGATCATCCGCACCATAGGCCACAAGATGGTGAAGCTGCAGCCGGTCCATGGTTTCGCGGCCGAAACCACCGCCGCCTCCATCCTCTATGCGACCGGCCATTTCGGGATGCCGGTTTCGACGACCCATGTGATTACCACCAGCATCATGGGGGTGGGTGCGGCCAAACGGCTGAGCGCCGTGAAACTGAGCGTGGTTCAGCGTATCCTCTGGGCGTGGATGCTCACCCTGCCCGTCACGGGTCTGCTCGGTTACGGCCTGCTGCGGCTGGCGCGGTTGTTGGGCGGCTAAAAGGAAGCGGCGGCTGAAGTCTGGCGGCCTGCCGGCACTCCGCCGGGCTTGAGGCTATTGCCCGGCTGCCTGGGTGTGGATGGCATAGAGTGACGAGCGGGCGCCGATGTAGAGCGTGCGCTTGTCCGGGCCGCCGAAGGCGAGGCTGCCGGGGCGTTCCGGCACTTCCAAGACTCCGATTTGTTTGCCCGACTTGTCAAATATCAGGATCTGTCCGCTCGCGAGATAGACATTGCCTGCAGCATCGCTGACGACCGAGGTGCCCCCGCGTTCCGCAAAGACTTTGGTCGTGAGCTTCCAGTTGCTGTCCACGGTGGCCAGATAGGTGCGGCCGTCGTCCTCGCTGGTGAGATAGTGCGTCTCGCCCGGGGCGAAGGCCGCCATTTGGGAGCTTTGGAGGATCGGCCGTCCGGTGCCGCCGGCCATGATGGCCGTGAGCGTGCCTGGCGCATAGAAGTAACCGCGATGCTCGTCGGGGATGACACTGCTGGTCGCCGTGTTGCTGGTGGCGATGTAGGTGTAGCCGCGATGCTCCAGCATGTCATGCATCACCGTCAGCTCATTGTGCAGCCCGACGGGGAGCATGAGCTTGGTCTGCGGCACCGGTGCGGCCGTCTCATCGACCGGCTGGGCCTCTCCGGCCGCCGTGGTGCTCAGGCTGTAGATATATTTCTCATAGCTCACGGCCAGCAGGCTGGAAGGCGGCACAAAGCCCAGGACCATGGGCTGGCCGCCTGGGATCTCCGCCCACTTCTCCGCCTTCCGGGAGGTCTCGTTCCAGTGGTAGATCAGGTGATTGACGGCATCGGTGAAGAACACCTGCCCGGCACCGTCGGCCGTCAGGCCCGTCGCGTTGCTGAAGCCGGTCGCCAGCTGTTCCACCTTTGCCTCCGGGGCGAACAATGCCGCCGGCACCTTGGACGCCACCGGGGCGGACGCCCCTTTATTGACCGTGTAGCTGGTGAAAAACTGCGGCCGCACCGCCGCGCCCCCGGCTTCATCCTGCACCGCGTTGTCGAACGCCAGCCGCGTCTGGCTGAAAACTTTCACGTTTTCAAAACTGATGCGGTCGGAATTGCGGACGACGACAG
>CAIXIZ010000246.1 GCA_903919625.1 uncultured Verrucomicrobiota bacterium | reverse complement strand
TGTTCCAGCTCGACCGCGAGAATCCCGCTCAGCACCAGCTCGCCACCGGGTGCAACCGCGCCAACCAGCTCACCGGCAAACCGCATCAGCACATCGGCCTGGATGTTCGCCAGCACCAGCTCGGCCTGGCGCGCGGCCAGCCCGACCACCAGATCAGCCGCAAAAAAATGGACCCGGCCCGCCATGCCGTTCAGCACGGCGTTTTCCCCGCTCACCCGCACCGCCTCAGCGTCATTGTCGAACCCGGCCACCTGGCCAAAGCCCAGCCGCGCCGCCGACAAGGCCAATATTCCTGAACCACAGCCCGCATCAAGCACGCGGCATTTTTCGGCCGGCGTGTCTTCCTTGCCTCGTGCCCTTCCCCCGTTTCTCCGCTCCGCGCAGGCCACCAGCCGCTCACAGCACAGCCGCGTGGTTTCATGGTTGCCCGTCCCAAAGGCCAAACCTGGATCGAGCCAGATAACCGCATCGCCGTCCGGCAGTGCGTAGGTCTCACGTTCCCAGACTGGCACCCAGTGCAGGCGGCCACAACGCCACGCCTTAAAATGCGCCTTGTAGCTGTCCCGCCAGTCCTGGTCGGCCAGGGCGCGCAAGTCCGGCGCCCCGGCAACTTGTACTCCGGCCTCCTCCAGCAACGGCCCGAGCTCAGCCCATCCCGTCCGGGCCTCGGTTTCATCCGTGAAGATGCCCAGCACCCATGCCCGCTGGAGGATGACATCCTGGAGCAGCGACCATTCGGCCACGCCCAGTTCGAGCAGGACATTATCCGCTGTGTCCGCCCCGGCAGCGGGTATCTCAGCCTTGAGTTCAAACAATTTCATGGGGGCAAAATCCTGCACCCGCCGTCCAGCGGCAAGGTGTTTCAGTCACCCTTGGACGTCGTCCGGTCTGCCTGGTCGTCCAGACTGTCGATCCAATGGGCGACGAAGAATTTTTTCTCCGCCGGGGGTGGCAGAAAATGACCCTTCACCGCCGGGCCGACCAGCGGACGCAAGGCCGTGGTCATCTGCAATGAGACGAGGAGGAAGATAACCACCCACACATTCAGGCCGGACTCCGACCTCAGGCCGTATTGTTGGAAAGCCGATTTGAGGTAACGCACCCCAAAACCGGCGGCGACGAGCCAGAAGGCCAGGTGCAAAAAGCCCATCATCGCGATGGACCGGGTGGACTGGGAAAACAGCCACGCCACCGGCGCAAACCCGATCAGCAGCAAGGTCGCCAGGGTGAGCGCACCGCAGAGCGCACCCGCGACCTCTCCCAGGCGGGCGGTCGATCCGCTCAGGCAGGCGAAGATATGGAGGCTGGGCAGACAGATCGCCGCCGTCACCGCCAGGCCGCAGGTGATCTTCAGCGGCGCGGCCCACCATTGGTCGCCGCCGGAAAAGCTGCCGACAATCGCGCCATACACCGCGACAAATCCGAGCGCGACAGTGAGCAGCAGACCGATGAGCCGGCCGGTCGCATGGGCTTGGGCGAGCTGGAAGGAGATCCGGCGCGGGTGACGCAGCACCGTTTCAATCACGCCTATGGCGCCGCCGATGGGGGCGCGGTCATTCGGATCCTCGCCCAGGGGCCGCTCCGCAGCGGACCGGGGCGGCAGGGGTGGCGGGCCGGGCGGTTGATTTAGCTTGGAATCGGGCATGGCAGGTTTCTCCGGTTTGGGGTTGGGTTGGGCTAGTCCGGCCATAACTGGCGGACGGAATGGAACACTGACTCGAAAAAATTGCCGTGCAGCGCCCCGTCACGCAGGAACTCGACCGGCAGGCCGGGTGAACCGATGAACGGGCGCAAGATCCACGAAAGCTGGCTGCCGAGCAGAAGGTTGACCGCCAGCCACGCCAGCAAAAGGCGGGTGGCCTTCGCCTCGCTGTCGCCGAGACGGCGGAGCAGCTGGCGCAGCCTTAAATTCGAGGCCAGGCCGGCAAATGCGATTACCGTCACCAACGTGAGCAGCATGACACTGTGCGCCATCGCGGTCACGGCGACCCCGGGACGGAGCGGGGGCAGATTCCAGACCAGAAACGCCATCAACGGGCTGAACGCACCCAGGATGACCGCCGCGAGGGCAAAGCTCAACAGCACGGACGCCAACGACTCACGCAGGCGCAAATTCAGCCCAAGCAGAGGCGCGAGCATGCCGTTGACCAGCGCGTTTCCGGCTGCCGTGGCGAGCAGGATGAACGGCAGCTTGATCGCCGAATATAGCGCCTGATCAGCCGCGCGCCAGCTTCCCATCGCCGCCCCAAATGCCCCGGCACCGGCCACAATCAGGGCTGCCGGCCGCAACAGATGGCCGCCCGTCCAACGTGTAATCCAACCGGTGATGACCGTGGCCTCGCCCCGCAGCAGCGGGCCAAGGGCAAAATGGGCGGGTTGGTTTTGCCCGGTGTTCATGACCCGGGACGCGGCAACCCCCGGGTCGGTGACGCGGCCGCTGGCGGATTGGCGGTGGTTGACGGCCGGATGACTTTGACGGGCCTGTCCACCACGGCCGGCCCAGCCGGCGGAAAAAGACCATGGAATGCGCAATGGAGCCGGGGAAGGCGGGGATATTTCATGCGCCTACTCTCCACCCGCCATGTGAAGTCAGTATGAATTCAGCATGAAATCGTCATGAATTCGTCGCGCATGCTATCCCAATGGCAGCCTCAGGGTGGCACACACTCCTCCGCCTGTTCGGTTGGTGATGGTGGCCGTGCCGGCGTGAAGCTGGGCGATTTCGCGGACGAAACTCAGCCCCAGCCCCGTGCTTTTTCGGCCCGTATCAGGACGCGGCAGCGAGTAGAAACGTTCAAAAATCCGGCCAAGCGCGTAATCCGGCACGCCGGATCCGCTGTCCTCGATGACGATCTGGACAAAACCGGCGGCTTCGGACACTCGCTCCAGCCGCACGGCAATTCCGGCCCCCTCGGGAGAGAATTCGAGGGCGTTTTGCAGCAGGTTGGTGATCGCCTGGATGAGCAGAAAACGTTCGCCGCGCACACTCACCGGTCCGTCAGCCGTCACTTTCAGGTCGATCCGTTTGGCCGACCAGACCGGGCGCAGTGCTTCGGCTGCCTCGTTCAGCACACCGGCCAGATCTATGCTCTCGATGGACTCCAGCCCTCGCCGCGCTTCGAGGGCCGAGAGCCGCAGCATTCGGTCGACAATTTTTTGGATGCGATCCGACTCCACCCTCAGATGCGCCAGAAACCGCGCCCGGTCTTCCGCCGGCATGTTCTCGTGCAACAGCTCGGTCGCACCACGGATGACCGACAGCGGGGCCTTCAATTCGTGCGTAAGCGCCTGGGTGTAGCGCTCGACGTAATTTTTCCCCTCCAGCGCCGCACGCATCTCCTCAAAGGCGGCCGCCAGACCGGCGATCTCAGCCGCCCGCGAAGCCGGCGGCGTGGCCGGTTTGCCATCGCGCACCGCCAGGGCGTAGGTGGTGAACCGCTCCAGCGGGCGGGTGAGCCGGCGGGCAATCCACCAGCCGGCCACGGTCATGACCGCCGCAATGGACAGCCCTCCTAGGGCAAGCCTCACCCGGGCGTTCCAGATTGCATCAGTGACAGAATTCAGCGGCCGCCCCACCCCGACCCAGCCGAGCAGCACTCCGGACTGCCGCACCGGGGTGCGAACCCGCAGCTCATCACCCACAATCGCCACGTTGGACAGGGTGTAATTTTCGGAGGCAGCGCGCCCTCCGCCCGTCATGGGCCAGTCATAGGATTGGCCGACGTCGCGGCCATGGGCGGAATCAAACCGCACCCGTCCCGCCGCATCGCTGGCAAAGACCCGGAGCAGATCGGCGCCGGCCGGCAATGCCGCCAGTCGTTTGATCCACGCACCTTCCTCGGCGGGACCTTCGGCTGCAAACCCCGCGAGAAACGCCGCCGTATCGCCCATCGTCCGCCGCATGGATTCCACATAACGGGGCCGGACCTCCGAAAGGATAAAGGCCATCAGCACGGCGAATCCGAGCGCGGAGGACGCAACATAGACCCCAAAAATGGCGGTGCGAATCTTCACGGCGTGGTGCGCAATGAATAGCCCAGACCGCGGTGGGTTTGGATCGGGTCGGCCCCGGCCGCCACCG